>JBOEHD010000107.1:0-26819 GCA_050633745.1 Acidimicrobiales bacterium | reverse complement strand
TACGGAGCGGACGAGTCGGTCCTGCGCTGGTGGGAAGCGCGAGCGAAGACGCAATAGCGGAATCGAGTCGGTCGCCTCTGAGAGGTTCGGTAGTATCAACTGCGTGTCAGCCCTATACCGTGATCCGCCGGACGTCGAGCGGGATATTCCAGCCAGCGGGGGCTGGAAGGCCGGTGATCCGGCCGCCTGGCGGAAGTTCATGAAGGTCTGCGACGNNGCGGCATGCTGGATGAGATCACCGTCGCCTATGAGACATGGGGCACGTTGGACGCCACGGCATCCAACGCGATTCTGGTCTGCCACGCGCTGACGGGTGACGCGCACGCCTCGGGCCCGTCCGGCCCAGGACAACCGACCGACGGTTGGTGGAACGGCCTCATCGGGCCCGGCCTCGCCCTCGACACCGACCGCTACTTCATCGTGTGTGCAAACGTGCTCGGCGGTTGTCAGGGAACGACGGGACCAACGTCGATCAATCCGGCCGATGGCCGTCCGTACGGTCCACGATTTCCGATCGTGTCCACGAGGGACATCGTTCGGACCCAGGCGCTGTTGGCGGACGGGCTCGGCATCGATCGGTGGCTGTCGGTCGTCGGCGGATCGATGGGTGGCATGCAGGTTCTGGAGTGGGGCGTCATGTACCCCGAACGCCTGGCCTCGATGGTTTCGATCGCTTCGGCCGCCGCGGCCAGCCCACTGCAGATCGGCTGGAGCGAAGTCGGCCGCCTAGCGATCGTGCAAGATCCAAAGTGGAACGACGGCGACTACTACGACGCCGCTCCAGGCGAGGGCCCTCACGCTGGTCTGATGCTGGCCCGCCGTATCGCCCAAATCCACTACCGGAGCGACAAGTCCCTGGCCGACCGTTTCGGCCGGGCCACCGTCGATCGCCTCGACAGCTTTGGGCTTTGGGATCGTTTCCAGGTTGAGAGCTACCTCGATTATCACGGTCAGAAGCTGGCTCGCCGCTTCGATGCCAACAGCTACCTGGTCATGAACAAGGTCATGGATCTACACGATGTTGGCCGAGGCCGGGACGGGGTCGCTTCGGCGCTGGCACGGGTGAAGACACCGGCGCTGGTGGTGTCGATCGACTCCGACATGCTCTACACGCCGCGACTCCAGGCGGAGCTGGTGGCCGATCTGCAGGCCGGAGGATCCGATGTTCGTCATGAGACGATCCATTCCGATCACGGCCACGATGGTTTCCTGATCGAATTCGATCAGCTGAATCCGTTGCTCGACACGTTCCTTTCGGAGCAGGCGAAGTCGTAGATGCCTGAGGGTGTCGAGATCGAGATGTATCGGCTTCACGCCGAGCGCATCATCGGCGAAACCGTGGCGTCGGTCCACGCCCCCGACGACTGGTTCTTGAAGAACGGCACCACCGCGGGCGAACTGAGAGCGGTGGTTACCGGCACAACGGTTACCGACGCCAGACGGCGGGGCAAGCTGATGCTGCTCGACCTTTCATCTGGAGACGTGCTGGGTCTGCGGTTCGGCATGACCGGTCGGCTCATAGTCGGCGACGACTCGGCCATCGAATATCTGGAGTACTCCTCGCAGCGAAACGACCCCTCGTGGGATCGGTTCTGGATGGTGTTCGCCTCGGGGGAGGAGCTACGGGTCCGCGATCCGCGGCGGCTCGGGGGAGTGGAGCTCAACCCCGATGAGGAACGGCTGGGGGTAGACGCCTTCTCGATCACCGTCGGCCAGATGAAGGATCGGGTGCTGGTGGGGCGCATGGCGCTGAAGGCCCGGCTGCTGGACCAGGCCAGAATCGCCGGTGTCGGTAATCTGATCGCCGATGAAACGCTGTGGCGGGCCGGGATCGATCCGGCCAGGGCTGCGGACTCGCTCGACGACAACGAGATTCGACGGTTGCATCGAAACCTGAAGCGGGTGCTGAGCGACTTTATGACCGACGGCGGGTCCCACACAGGGAAGCTGCAGCCGGCCAGGGTGCGGGGTGGTCACTGCCCTCGTGACGGGACAGAACTGCTCCGCCGGGAGGTTGGTGGCCGGACCACCTACTCCTGCCCCGAGCACCAGCTATAGTCACCCTTAGTGTTCGTCCTGGTTCTAGCCGCCGAGGCCGACGAGACACGCCAGGCCATCACGTTCCTGATCGTGTGCCTTGTTGGGGTTGCCGTGCTTTTGTCGTTGCTGACCGCCTGGTATTGGCGTTTCACCTCGCCGAGCAGGGCACTCGCAGCGCAGATTTCCGACGGACCAGCGTCGGATCCGCCGCCTCCGATTCTGGTTCCAACCGGTCCGCCGTCTGCTGACGATGTTGTCGGTGTTGCTCCTGCCGATGCCGATGCCGATGCCGATGCCGATGCCGATGCCGGAACCGATGCCGATGCCGATGCCGGAACCGATACCGATGCCGGACAGCCGCCGCTGGTGGCTGTAGCCGCTTCGCCTCGTATCGAGGTGGCCGAACGGCCCGCTATGGCCCTCGCCGCCACACGAATCGAAGTGGCCGACCGTGCCAGCTACGGCGGCTCGAACGGCACCAGCGGGCCCACTGACGCCGGTGCGGAGCCAAACGGACCGAGCGACGGGGCGAATGATGGACTCAGCGACGAGGCCTGGGCAGCCGTCATGAAGTCGGCGTTCGAAAAACTGAATCACTAGCTGTTCAGGGCATCGTCGCTCCATGGCCCGTAGGCAAATTTCGACAATCGGCGGATCTCGACGGCTAAAGCACTGCGGACCTCGGTTCAGGAGGTATAATCACATCCGCACATCTTGCGGACGTAGCTCAGCTGGTAGAGCATCACCTTGCCAAGGTGAGGGTCGCGGGTTCGAATCTCGTCGTCCGCTCAAGAGAAGCAGGAACTCGAAGAGTTCCACAGGTCAGGCCCCATCTCCACGGTGGGGCCTTTCTTGCGCCCAAGGACTCGTCGCCGATGGTGAAGAGTTGATGGGTTTCGGGGTTGCAGGTCTCGTGGGCCAACACGACGTTTGATCCCGACACCGTCACACAGTCCTGGATGGGGATGTCTTCATCGGACCGGAAGGGTCTATCTCTATCGAGAAAGGGCCAGGCGAAATTCGTTCCCTATGATCTATTGCCGCGATTTAGCGCAGAAACTATGGTGCGCTGAGCGAACCGAACTCCAGGGGGAAAGCAATGAGAATTCGGACTATAGGCGTGTTAGTTGGCGTAATCTTGCTGGTCGCAGCGACGGCTATGGCGCCAAGCGCCGGTGCGGAGACAGCAAGCCAAGGTGGCCCCGATCAATCGACGCAAGACCGGCCGATTCACTATGAGGTTTGGGGTTCGGATCAGTCGAACTCGGTCGCCGGAGCATCGCTCGGCACTGAAGGTAGCTACCTGTGGATCTGGGACTCGCAGGATGTCGAACGGCAGCTGTCCGGCGGGCCGGACGCCGAGCCCATCGGATGCGGACCGAAGCGTCTTGGCAAACGCCACCCTCGCAACGCCGCCCCATGTGATCTAAATAGCGTGTTCCCCGGCGAGCTTCGTGAGATTGATGGCACAAACCGGACCACCGGTAACCGCCTTCGTGACCTCGATGGGTTTGGCCGTCTGCACGGCATGCTGCCCGACCCAGCAGGCATGTACATGACCGTCAACATATTCGCCCCTGGCGGTGGCTATGTAGGCGTTATTGACACAAAGACCAAAGCGGCCGTTGGCCTGTTCCGAGTCACCGGCACCAACGTTGGTGGCGGCACCGATGTTCGTTCGGTACACATGTCATTCTGGAGCGAAGACGGTTCGCAGATTCACATCGCCAACCTGAACGGCAAGGTGCTCGAGCGCATCGACGTGCGCCGCCACCGCAGCGGAAGGATCAGAGACCTGACCTTCAACAAGGCAGCGTCGCTTGGCGTTGGCAAGGGCATGGAGGTCACCGCAGAAGCGACGGCGTTCCGAGGTCGAAACGCTCACGGTGGCAGGCTGGTCGGCCGAGTCGTCGGCTCCTATGACTCGGCTGCGTTGGGCGACCTCACACCGAACGGCGCCTGCAAGGAGAACGGTTGCAGCGACGGGCCGGACGGCGCACGCGGCGGTCGACCAAACAACGTGATCATCTGCCCGATCCCATCAGACACAGGCCTGTCGTACGTGACGATGGGCGGCGGCGGTCTCCTGGTGGTCGATACCTTCACCACACCGATGTCGATCGTCGGCGAGTACGGCAACCAGGCAATCAACGGTGCCGGTTGCGGCGGCGGCCAGACCGGCGACACGATCTGGCTGAACGCCGGCGTGTCCGCTTCCGGTGCAGGCGCGACGTGGTCGACATTCACGATGTACGCCCTGGCCGACTCGAGCTTCAGCACACCGCAGCCGGAGAACACCCCCGAACCGCAGGTCGTGTTCCGAGACGCGGGAAACACCGCTACCGGTGGCCAACTCGATGGCCCGACGGAAAACACAACCGGTCAACTGCCAGGTCTCACCACCCGTCGTGATGCCCACGGTCTTGCTGTCACGACTGACGAGGCCTATGTCCACAACGTGGATCGAATCCAGAACACCGTGGACGTGTTTGCCGCTGACGGCATCACCAGGGTCGGCTCATACGATCTCACATCGGCCGATGGGCAGGGCAACGGCGTCGGTCCCTGCGCCGCCAAATCGGTCAACGACGACGCTGGCCTCCCCGGCAATGATCCAGCTCCGGATCTGCTGGAACGCACACCGGACGGCAAGTATCTGATGGTCGCCTTCCGAGGCCCGGCCCCGGTCTCGGTGACCCATTCTGCGCAGGGTTCGTGTCCCGGCGTCGGCATCGTTGAGCTCACCGAGGACGGCACCTCCGGCCGCCTCGTCGGCGTCCTCCGATCGACTAACACCGTCGATACAGCGCCGACCGCAGCGCCAGGCGGACATGCTTACACCGGTGCTGAACGCAGTGATATCCACGCTGCCACCGTGGTCTACCGCCGGTAACACCGCAGCGTCACCAACCAGCTGCTCACAGATGGTTGGTGCGCCTGCCATGCTCAGAACCGCTGCTTGGCGACCATCGTCGCCGCTAGGTCGTACAATGTAAATTATCACCCGATAGGGACGCCTCGTTTGCACAGGATGGTCGCAAGATCATCGTCCTGCCACAGGCTCGACGCCTCTTCCCGATGAGAGGCGGCATCATGCCCCAACGGATTCGATCATGTTGAGATTTGCTTGGCGCTGGGCCGAGGTCGGCGATCGCGTCGTCGTTCACGCCACAGACGACCCGGCACAGGCCCCGTTGGCCGGTGTCATCGCCTTTGTCGACCGCCCCGACGGCGTCACGATGGTAGGGGTCCGAGTCGGTACCAACGGTGACGGGCACGTCATCTGGCCTTTCCGGTCAGACGTACACTCAGATCCCGCCGACCCGGGTGAGCACTGCATACGCTGCGACGGCCCCTATCCGATCAACGCTCAGGTATCGGAAGCGTAGGTTCGCCGTGCTGACTCTTCGATCTAGTCTTTGGCCGGTCACTTATGGCTAGGCGAGGGTCGGAGCCAGCGGTTAGCCACTACTGCGGACTTGCCACGATCAGCGATGGCGTGACCGAGGCTACGCAAGATATCGAGATCCATATCAGGCCGGGAAGTAACGCTATCGCTGCCGCCTGGCACGTCATTATCAAGGACAAGTTGCCGAACGAGCTGCGCTCGCCACACGGCAAGACGGTCTCGGTGCGCCTTGAGAGTGGCGGCCAGGGAGTTGGCATTCTGGTTGACCCTCGCCTCATACGCGGGGCAGGCGAACCACCCCCGGCCTGAGTTCGCAGTCTCTACATTCGAAGCTCGATTCCTGGCCGGGATACTCCCGGTAGGTAAAGATCTTGCTTGCCTTGATCGGCAAGTTCCTCTGAGGGAACGTAGAGCCATGAAATCACTTCGACGGGCACTGGGTCCTGCTGTTGCGGGCTTTCTTCTTTTGCTAGGGGCAGCAGCTCCGGTCCAAGCCACCAATTCCGATGGGCCTCCGCTTGGAGCGACCGATGGCGTGTCAGCCGAAGGAATCACCACCCAGGCCGTACCCAATCGGGCCTATACCGCACGAATAAGAGGCGGCTACACCTCCGCCGGAACCACCCTGCGGAACGCCGGGGCGGGCTCAATCACCATCGACGGGATCCCCGAAGGGGCCCGAGTTCGCAAGGCCTACCTTTACTGGTCGATTCTCGACGACTCCGAAGACGTCAGCTTCAGGCGCGGCAGGCTAAACAACCGGCCAATCACCGGGCGCAAGGTTGGGCAGGGCGTCGGACCGTGCTGGGGTACCGAATTCGGCTACGCCTATCGGGCCGACGTGACAAGCAAGGTCCGCAAGAACGGCACATACGACCTGACCAGCTTCGCCTCCGGCACGACCGACGGCACCGACCCGTGGGTTGACGGGGTCGCCCCGTTCGCTGAGGGAGCCAGCCTGGTCGTGATCTACACAAAGAACACCATGCCGCTGACCCGAATCGTGGTCAACGACGGCTACGAAGAGACTCGCGACGGCAACACCCTGGCGATGAATATTCCATACTCGGGGTCTGTAGCCAGTTTGGCCGGCGAAGTGAAGACAACCTTTGTCGTGGCCGACGGCCAGAATTCGAGCGAGCCAGGTGCCACGTTCAACGGTACGCCGCTTCCGGCCGTGGATCTTGACGGCACCGACGGCCCCACACCGGGGTACAGCAACGGCAACCTGTGGGACACCGAAACCGTTTCGGTCGGCAACCTCGTCAACCCGGGAGACACCTCGGCTGACCTAACCCTGACCGGTGACAGCGATTGCCTGGTCTGGGTAGCGCAGGTGCTTTCCATAGGCTTGAACGGCACGCTCGACACCGACAAGGACAAGCTCCTCGACGGCTGGGAAGCCAACGGCTACGACGCCGACGGAAACGGCACCATCGACGTTGACCTGCCTGCCCTGGGCGCCAGCGTGAACCACAAAGACCTCTTTATCGAGATGGATTGGATGGACACGCCTGACACCTACATGGCGGCCGAGGCCGACCTGGATCGCATCGTCGAGGTGTACGCCAACGCTCCGATCCAGAACCCCGATGGGATCGACGGCATCAAGCTGCACCTCGACGCCGGTAGTGCTCGCAGCGACAAGTACAACCTTGGCGGCGGCAACCAGGTGCCATTAGATACCGACTTGAATCCGCTGCTGCCGCAGTTCAACGCCATCAAGGCCAACCACTTTGACGCCGTACGGGCCAAGATCTTCTACTACATGATCTGGGCCGACTCCTACAACAACACCAGCAGCAGTGGTAACGCCATGTCGATCCCCGGCGACCAGTTCGTCGTGACGCTCGGCCGCTGGAACGCCAACGGCACACCGGATCAGCGAGTCGGCACCTTCATCCACGAGTTCGGTCACGACCTTGGTCTTGAGCATGGTGGCGATGAGGGTAAGAACTACAAGCCGAACTACCTGAGCGTCATGTCGTACGCCTTCCAGACCGTGGGGGTCCCCATGGCAGACGGCTCGCCTTCCTACTTCGGTTACTCATCGTTCAAGGCTCCCAATCTCATCGAATCGAGGCTCCGCGAGCGCAGCGGGCTGAGGAGCAGATTCGCCGCTCCGTTTGATACCCGCTGGTACTGCCCAGCTGGCGCACTGACGACCGGTACCGGCGGGGCCCAGCGAAACGTCGACTGGACCTGCGATGGCACCTTCGACGCCCGCGCCGTGTCGGTCGATATCAACAAAGACGGTGCGCTAGGCACGCTCAAGGGCCACGACGACTGGAAGAACCTGGTGTTTGGTGGTGGTGCGGTTGGTGGTGCCGGAATCGACGCAGCCTCCGTCGCAGCCCCGCTCGACGAGTTGACCTTCGAAGAGGCATCCTCCCAGGGCTAGGCCCTGGAGAGAGTCGAGACTGAGCGGTCAACCGCGCAGCGACGAGCGGTCGAATCCGCCTTCGGAGTCGATGACCTGCCCACGAATCCAGGAGCCCTCGTCGCCGACGAGGAACGCCACCAGGTTCGCCACGTCGGTCGGCGTACCCCAGCGCTGATCGGGGAACGACGCCTTCAGTTCGGTGCGAAAGGTGGGATCGGCCCAGCCGGTATCAACCGGGCCGGGATTGATGCAGTTGGCCACGATTCCCGATTGGGAGAGAGCGCGACCCAAGGTCGCGGTCATCTGGTGCAGCGCGCCCTTGGTGACCGCGTAGGCCAGGGTGTTGTCCATCGGCTCACGGTGCTGACCGCTTGTGAACCAGATCATTCTCCCCGTCGGCGACTGACCGGTTGGGGCCGGGCCGTGCCGTTCGGCGAAGCGCTGGGCCAGTAGAACGATACTGCGGACGTTGGCGGCCCATGAACGATCGAGCTCGGTGGCGGTGACATCGGCCAGCGTTTGCTCAGACGATCGGGCGTGTACTGCGACCACGATGTCGAGTTTGTTGTGCCGGTCGAGAACCTCGTCGACGAGCGCTGCTGGCGTATCGGGCAGTTCCAGGTCATGGCGATGGACTTCGAACCCAAGTCCGGCGGTCTCTTCACCCCAAGGCATCTCGGCATCATGAGGCGGCCAGCCGGTAGCGAACACGGTTGCACCCTCATCGCTTAGCCGTTGAGCCACCGTGGCACCGATGCCGATCTCCCGAGAGACACCGGTCACCAACGCCACTCTGCCGGACAACGGACTGCTGCTCTTCACAGTGGGACTCCTGGTTTTAGTAGCCGAACGGCGAGGCTACTTCAGCCGGAGCGTAGGCTGCGCCACAGTTTCCGGAGCCGACCCTCTGGCACCTGCGAAAGTGAATACAGCCGAGCGTCACCGAAGATGGTGGTGCTCTTCATGGTCACCGTGGGAGCACCGGGGTTCGGCGGCGAAAGGTTCGTCTTACGGCTGCCGAATACCTGGAGCGTCTCGATCGAGGCTCGAACGCCGTCCGGCACGATAAGCGTTGCGTCGCCGAACAGCGAGAACGTGGAGACGGTCAGGTCGCGTGGGAGATCAGCCGACGAAAGATCGATGACAACATCGCCGAAGATCGTTGTGTAGTTCATGTCGGAGTCGACGTCGATCCAACCGCCAGCCTTCAAGTCGCCGAAGAGTGAGAAGCTGCGTTTGGCGATCGGTTGACCGGGCTGGACTCGCCCTGGCGCAGCGGGGACCGGTAGGTCGGCGACTGCGGCGGTCAGCTCGGCACGATTCTCGGCTCGGAAAACCTTGTCGAATCGATCGTCTAGC
This sequence comes from Acidimicrobiales bacterium, assembly GCA_050633745.1. Classification (GTDB taxonomy): domain Bacteria; phylum Actinomycetota; class Acidimicrobiia; order Acidimicrobiales; family SZUA-35; genus JAHELU01. The sequence goes on along the minus strand of JBOEHD010000107.1, from coordinate 17,628 downwards.
TGCTCGAAGTCGAGATGACCGTCGGCCATAGCCCGCTGGATACGGCTGACCGCAGTCTGCCGTTCGTGTTCTTCCAGCGGATCATCGGGAAGGGGCGCCGGTGTGTTTGTCATTGTCTCTAGTGTGCCACTATTCGGGTGATCGCCCCACCGCAGGGGCCGCTACATTGAACGTGATGAGCAGTCAACGGGTGCGGGTCGCAATGTGGGTGCTTTCGTTCGTGTCGTTGGCGCTGGGCTTCTACATAGGGTTCAACATCAACGCCAACACCGGAGCGTTCCTCCTGGTGGCGTCGGCGGTGTTGGCTCTGGCACCGTTCGCCTCACACCGCTCTGCCAACTAGTGCAGGCTGGGGCTGGCTGATCGCCAGCTGAGCAGCGGCCACTTCACCGATAACCAGCACCGATGGCGACGCCACTGGTGTTTGGCCAAGCCGATGGAGCGGGCCTCGCCATGTGGCCTGGCTAAGCCTCGTGGCGTCGGTTACCACTGCGGTCGGGGTCATGGAGGACAGGCCACCGGCGATGAGTAGGTCGCGGATCAGCGCCGCTCGCCGGGCTCCCATCAGTACGACGATCGTCAAACCGGAGCTGGCCAGGGCAGCCCAGTCGATAGGTTTCGATTCATCATCCTGGTGGGCGGTGACAATGCAGACTCCGCTCGATACGCCCCGCTCGGTGACCGAAACCCCAGCCGACGTTGGTGCCGCTAACGCCGAAGAGATTCCCGGCACGACGTCGACCGCTAGCCCCGCATTTTCCAACGCCCGTCGTTCCTCGATCCCTCGCCCGAACAGGTAGGGATCACCACCCTTGACTCGTACCACCGTTTCGAGACGGTGACCCAGGTCGACCAGCAGATCGTTGATCGATTCCTGAGGCGGGCTAGGTCGCCCAGGTTGCTTGCCGACCGGATAGCGCTCGGCCGACGGTGTAACCAGATCGAGGATCTCGTCGCCGATAAGCCGATCGAAGACCACGGCATCGGCGGTGCTCAATAGGCGAGCGGCGCGCAACGTCAAAAGCTCCGCATCGCCGGGTCCGGCTCCGACAAGATGAACCGTCATGACCTAACCCCAAGATCGGCAGCGGCCGCGCCGCTCTGGTCCGGCGGTTCCGCCACCGCTTCGAATAGCCGGCGTTCCAGTTCTTCGGGGGTGCCGGATCGGAACAGGTCGATCGCCTCGTTGTCGAGCACCTCGGCCCAGCCTGGCACCTCGGTCGGCAGTCCGGTGCCCTTCACCGCATCTCGTACTCGGGTGGCGATCTCGGCCACGGCGACCGTCTCGTCGTCGAGAAGTTGTTGAATCCGCCGCTTGATCCAGCTGGCCGCGGCGGGGCTTGTTCCTCCGCTGCTTATCGCGATGGTGATCGGGCCCCGTCTCGTGACCGCAGGCAGAATCACCGAGCACCGTTTGGGGTCGTCGGCCGCATTGCACCAGATACGTCGAGCTTCTGCCTCGGCAAACACCGCCCCGTCGACGGATCGCACTCCGGTTGCGGTAATCACAAACCAGGCTTCGTCGAGGTCGCTGGGCTCGAAGCTGCGATAGCGGCGCTCGGTTACAGCGACCCTGTTCATCTCATCGCTGTGGTCGGGCGCCACGACGGTTACCAGCGCTCCCTGATCGACCAAGGCTGCGGCCTTCCTGGCGGCGATCCGGCCTGCGCCAACCACCAGAACCGGTTTCCCATCGACCCGCAGGCCGACGGGCACGATCGGCATTGGGGAGGAGATGGCCACCTCGGCCCGGTCAGCCCGGGCGGAGGTGGCGATCGAATCAGTCATCGGTGCCTGCTTTGGTTCTGGCGAACGACGGCAAGCCTTCGCCTAGAGCTGCGGTGCCGAGCCGATTGGCCCAGTCGCCGAAGGCTTCATCCTGCAGGCGGCTATTCTTGAACCGATCGAGCAAGGGAGCGAGCACATCGCTCAGCTTGCGGAACGGAACCGACTCAATAAGCGGAACGGCCAGTCGAGTGCCTGCTGGGTCGCCGCCAACGAAGATGTCGTATGCGGTCTTGGTCCGCCCGACGATGCCCAATTCGGCCACGTATGGTCGTGAGCAGCCGTTGGGGCAACCGGTCATGCGGGTTTCGATACGGGTGTCGCTCAGCCCTCGGTCGATCAGTAAACCATCGATCAGATCGGTCAGCTCCGGCAGAACCCTTTCCGCCTCGCCGAGAGCTTGGCCGCAGGTGGGCAACGCCGGGCAGGCCATCGACGACAGCACCGTCAGCGAAAGATGTTTGGCTTGCGGCACGCCGTGATCGCTAAGGACTGACTCCACCGCAGCCTTGTCGGCCTCGTCGATTCCACACAGCAGAATGTCTTGGTGGGGAGTTAACCTCACCTCGGTTGCCAGCTGGTCGAGGATCTGGCGGATCGCCGTTCGCCTGGCGATATGCACGGTGTCCTGTAGCCGTCCGGAGGGGACCGGCAGGCCTAGGTACCAGCGACCATCGGTCTGGCGATGCCAGCCGAGGTGATCTCGAGCCCCGCCCCAGGCAGGTAGGGCGATCGGGTCGTCGAGCGTCAGTCCAACTCGCTGCTCCACTTCTTCGCGCAGCCAGGCGATGCCACGCTCCTCGACCAGATACTTCAGACGGGCATGACTGCGATCGTCTCGGTTGCCTTCGTCGCGGAAAATGGCCACGATGGCCTCGACCACGTTGCCGATCTGGTCGTCAGGGACCCAGGCCAGAGGGTCGCCCAGGCGGGGGAAGGTGGTGGGGTCTTTGTGGCTGCGGCCAAGTCCGCCGCCGGCCAACACAACCGCTCCCGGACGGCCCTGGGCATCGGGGAGCAGCACCAACCCGACGTCGTTGCTGTAAACATCGATCGAGTTGTCGCCAGCCCAGGCGACGCCAATCTTGAACTTACGGGGCAGATACGCCTCGCCGTAGAGCGGCTCGACCGCATCGGACGGGCCGGGGGTGGCCGATACTGCTCGTTCGCCGTCGACCCACAGTTCCCAATAGGCGGAAGATTGGGGCTGGAAACGCTGGGCGAGGCCGTTGGCGATGGACTCAATGCGGTCGAGGTCTCGCCCCTCGTCGGGAGCTGAGGTCACCATGACGTTGCGCACCACGTCGCCACAGGCTGCGTAGGTGGTGACCAGGCCGCGGTTGAGCGCTCCGATCAACTCCTGCAGCTGTGTCTTGTGAACGAAGTGGTACTGCACACCCTGCCTGGTGGTTAGCCGGAGTGTGCCGTCGCCTACATCGTCGGCCAAGCGGTCGATTTCGAACCATTGCTCTCGGTTGAGAACTCCACCGGGCACCGAGCACCGAACCATGCACGAGTAGGCCAATTCCTGCTTTGCCCGAGTCAGTTCCCTGCGTCGGTCGCGGTCGTCTTGCTGATAGACGCCGTGGAACTTCAGCAGGTGTCCGGAGTCGGCAGAAAACCGGGTAGACCCGTCGACCAGTTCTTCCGCCAGCTCTCCCCGCAGCTGCTCGCTGCCTGCCTTGACGCTCTCCACTGCGGTAGCCACATCAACACTCCATCTCTCAAACCGTGCGGTAGGTCTCTCAACCCTGCGGTAGGTCTCTCAACCGTGCGGCCGGATTCCCGACCCATCTGGTCGGAATTAGAGAATACGAGCTAAACCCGACAAAGTCGATCAGGTTTAATGTGAATTCCGTCCTAGTGTGTTTTCTCGGCTGCTCAATCGGCTAAAATTAGCGCCTGAGCGACGATTCTTGTTGCCTGTTCGGGGTCATAGGTGATGGCCGGTGAGCCGTGGAGTTGGTACCCGTCGTCGAGGGCGTCGGATATGCGTTTGCAGAATTCCTCGGTGTCTGGGCCCGTCAGGACCCGGTATCGAAGCTTGTCGGAACTCACAGTTTTCTCTCCTCGAAGTCATGACGGAATGCGCTAGTGTAAAGTCGATAAACCCGATCAGAGTGGTCGGGTACTCGGTGCCGACACGTCAAACCCGGCCCACTGACCGATCGTAACCCAGGAGATTCGATGGCTTACTCTGAGATTTCGCTAGAAGATGCCTGGTCGATTCTGGCTGACCAAGAGTCTGCGACCCTGATCGATGTGCGCACGACCGCCGAGTGGAACTTTGTCGGAACTCCCGACCTTTCGTCGGTAGGTAAGCAGGCCCGCCTGATCGAGTGGACTCAGTTTCCTGGCGGCACCCCCAACCCCGATTTCGTCGAAACGGCCACCGAGGGCCTCGACGTCAGCCAGCCAATCCTGCTGCTCTGTCGATCCGGCGCCCGATCACGGGCCGCAGGCGAACGTCTCGCCGAGCTCGGCTATCAAGCGGTCTACAACATCACCGCCGGTTTCGAAGGCGATCTCGACCAAAACGCACACCGCCACGGCGGCTGGAAGGACTCGTTGCCATGGCAGCAGAGCTGACAGGAGATACAGCAGCAGAGCTGACAGGAGACACAGCAGCAGAGCTTGGCATGTTGCAGATGGATGAGGCGACGAGGTTGGTGCGGGGCGGCCTGGCTCGTTCGCAGTTCGATGAGACCGCCGAGGCGATCTACGCAACCTCGGGCTATGTCTATAGCTCCGCCGCTGAAGCCGAGGCGGCGTTCGCCGGCGAGCACGATCGCTACATCTACTCCCGCTATGGCAACCCGACGGTCAGCGTGTTCGAGGAGCGGCTGCGATTGTTGGAGGGTGCCGAGGCGGCGATGGCCACCGCCAGCGGCATGGCCGCGGTATTCGCATCGCTGGCCAGCCTGCTGGGCGCCGGCGATCGGCTGGTGAGCTCTCGGGCACTGTTCGGGTCGTGCCACGTGATCGCCGATGAGATCCTGCCGCGCCTTGGAGTCGAGACCGAGCTGATCGACGGCACTTCGCTGAGTGAATGGGAGCGCGCCCTAGCCAAAGGGGCCAAGGCGGTGTTCCTCGAAACGCCATCCAACCCGGGCCTGGAGATCATCGATCTTCGAGCCGTTTCTGACCTTGCTCACGCCGCCGGGGCTCTGGTAATTGTCGACAACGTGTTCGCTAGTCCGGTGCTGCAGAAGCCGCTGGAACTGGGTGCCGACATCGTGGTCTATTCGGCGACAAAGCACATCGATGGCCAGGGCCGAACGATGGGCGGGGCGGTGTTAGGACCGGCCAGCTACATCAACGAAACGCTGATGTCGTTCCTGCGTCACACCGGTCCGAGCCTCAGTCCGTTCAACGCCTGGGTTCTTGCCAAGGGTCTGGAGACCATCCGGCTCCGGGTTGAAGAGTCGTGCCGTACCGCGTCGGAGTTGGCCGATCGGCTGGAGCAGGATGGCCGAGTCGCCACCGTGCGATATCCGACCCTGCTCTCACACCCTCAGTACGATCTGGCCAAAGCCCAGATGACCGCCGGGGGAACAATCCTCACCATCGACCTCGGCTCGAAGGACTCGGCGTTTGCGTTCCTCGATCGTCTGCAGCTGTTCGATATCTCTAACAACGTCGGCGATTCAAAGAGCCTGGTGACTCACCCGGCCACCACCACTCATCGCCGGATCGACCCCGAGGCCCGCAAGGCCGTCGGTATCGGTGATGGCATGGTCCGACTTTCGATCGGTCTCGAGTCTGTTGCCGATCTTCATCGTGACCTCGATCGGGCGCTCGGCTGAGCTAGTCGGGCAGTTGATGGATCTTGAGCGATAGGAATTGAATCGGCAGTTCGATCAGCTTGGTTGGCCCGTGGGCTACCTCGCCGTGGAACTGCATAGTGTCGCCCTTCTTGAGTACATACCGTTTGGCGCCGTAGCCGTATTCGACAACACCATCGATCATGTAGATCAGCTCTACGCCCCCGTGCTGGAATAGCGGGAAGATCTCGTCGGCGCCGGTGATGGTGACCAGCACCGGTTCGATCTGTCGGAGCGGGCCGCGAAGCGAGCCGAGGTCTTGGTAGCTGCGGCCGTCGCCCCCGCCTTTGTGGGCGATGTCGAGGCCTTTTCCCGCAGGCACAACGATGGCATCCTGCTCCTCGTCAAGGCCACGAAATAGTGCGGTTAGCGGCACCTCGCAGGCGTTGGCCAGAGCGGTTAGCGAGCCGAGACTGGGTGTGGTCTGACCGTTCTCGATCTTGCTCAGCATGCCCAACGAAAGCCCGGCGTCGCTTGCCAGATGCTCCATGGTTAGACCCAAACCCAGGCGCAACTCTCGGACTCGTTCCCCGACTACCTGACACACCCGGTCGGCGGTCATCGGATCTGTGGTGGTTGTATCTGTGGCTGTCGGATTATTGTCGCCGCCGGTGCGTTGGGGTGCTTTTGGCATTAGCTAACCTCTCGGTCGCAGGCGGGGTCAGAACAGCGTTAGGTATTGATCGATTTCGCCCGGCGTGACCTGGTGGTGGTGGGCCATGAACTCATCGCGCTTGGTCTGAACGAAATAGTCGCGGTAGGGCCCGTCAGCGGTATCTCCGAGGCCTCGGGCCAACACATCGTTTTCGGCCAGACTGTCGGCGGCGTGAAGCAGCGTGGGTGGCAACGTCGCAATTCCGCGGGCCGCCACTTCTTCGGCCGGGAGGGCGAACAGGTTGGCCGTGTTTGGCTGGCCCGGATCCTTGGCGTTGTCGATGCCGTCGAGGCCGCAGGCCGAAAGAGCGGCGAACAGCAGGTAGGGATTGGCCGAGCCATCGGGAAGCCGCACTTCGATGCGGTCGGGCTCCGGCACCCGGATCATCTGGGTGCGGTTGTTGCCCCCATAGGTGGCGTATGCCGGTGCCCACGTCGCTCCCGATGTCGGCGGGCCAACGCCCATACGTTTGTAGCTGTTTACCGTTGGGCAGGCCACCGCGGCCAAGGCGTGGGCGTTGTCGATAAGGCCTGCGGTGAATTGGTAGGCCAGTTCGCTTAGCCCGAGACCCTTGCTGTCGGACGCATCACCGATGAACAGCGGTTGATCATCGGGGCTCCACAGGCTCACGTGAGCGTGAAGCCCGTTGCCGGTCTTGTCGCTGAAAGGCTTCGGCATGAACGTGGCGTAGCGGCCGTCTCGGTGGGCCATGGTGTGGATCATCAGTCGAAACAGGATGAGTCGGTCGGCGGTGGTCATGGCGTCGGCGTACTGCCAGTTTTGTTCGTACTGGCCGTTTGCGTCTTCGTGGTCGTTGGCGTAGTTGCCCCAGCCCATGGCGTTCAGGTTCTGTGAAACCTCGGTCAGGTGCGGCAGCATACGGGTCAGCGAGCGGGCGTCGTAACAGGGGAGCGCGTCGACGTCGCGCTCGTCAGCTACTCGGATGCCGCCGCCTTCGATTTTCTCGACCAGCGAATACTCGGCTTCGACGCCGGTCTTCATCACCAGGTTCCGTTCGGCCAACGCTTCGAGTGCCTTTTTCAGAATGACTCGTGGGGCGTATGGCCAGAGTTCGCCATCGACGGTCGGGTCGCACTGCATGGCCGCTACGTTCGGCTGCCACGGCAGCTGGGTGTAGGAGGCTGGATCGGGGATGGCCAAGATGTCGGGGCTGGATGGATCCTGCCCGATCGGGCCTGCGGCGAATCCGCCGAAACCGGCGCCGTCGCTCATGAGCCCTTCGAGGGCGTTCACCGGGACGAGTTTGGCGCAGGGCTTGCCGTGCATTTCCACGAACATGGCATAGATGAATTCGACGCCGTCATCTTGAACCCGTTTCTTTACCGCATCGAACGCATCCATGGTTGCTCCTGTGCTCAGTCGTTTATTCGTTTCCAGCCCTGTCCCGGCGATTTTGGCTTCACTGTAGGTGAAGACTCTTCACTCTGGCAATGGCTTCCGCTACCATCGCAAACCATGTGTGGAATCGTCGGCATCTTTCTCAAGACCGAGACTTACCGGCATGAGCTGGGTCGGCTCACCGCCGTCATGTTGCACGAGATGCGGGAGCGGGGACCAGACAGCGCTGGTTTCGCGGTGTACGACCAGGGCAAGTCGGGTCAGGTTCGCATCACCGTGTTGGCCGAGCGCACCACACCGGACTGGCAGGCGGTGGCCGCCGAGCTTGAGAAGGTGCTCGGGGCCGAAGTGGTTGTGCGGTCTATCCTCGATCACGCGGTGTTCGAAACCGCTGGCGACGGGGCCAAGGCTCGACAGTGGATCATCGATCACGTGGCCGGGGTAGACGTGCTGAGCTACGGCTCGCAGATCGAGCTCTACAAGTCGGTCGGCGACCCCGATCTGGTGGCATCGCGCTATGACCTAGCGGGCCGCTCTGGCACCCACGCCATCGCCCACACCCGGATGGCCACCGAATCGGCTGTAACCACGAACGGCTCGCATCCGTTCGTCACTGGAGCCGACACGTGCCTGGTCCACAACGGTTCGCTCTCAAACCACAACCGGCTCCGCCATGAGCTGGAGCGAGCTGGTGGCACGTTCCAGACCGAGAACGACAGCGAGGTGGCAGCCGGCTACATGAGTTGGCGACTGGCCGAAGGCGACACCATCGAGCAGGCGTTAAACGCCGCCCTGGTCGACCTCGATGGCTTTTACACCTTCGCAATCGGCATTCGAGACGGCTTCGCCATCCTGCGAGATCCGATCGCCTGCAAGCCTGCGGTGGTAGCCGAAACCGATGATTGGGTGGCGATGTCATCGGAGTACCGGGCCATCGCGCAGCTTCCCGATGTCGAACACGCCACGGTGTTCGAACCCGACCCCGCCACGGTCTACAGCTGGAGCTTGGCATCGTGAGCAGCACCAGTAGCGCAAGCAATGGCCCGAATAGCAGTGCGGACACCGCATCGCAGGCCACCAGCTCGGTCATGACGATCGACATGGCCACCACCACGCTGCGTCGGTTGAACCAACTGTTGCATGACGCCAACTCCGGCAGCTTCGAGGTGATCAATCCCCGAGGTGCCCACGCGGTGGCCAGCGGCATCGACGCCGACATAGCGGTTCGAGTCGACGGTTCGCTCGGCTACTACGCGGCAGGCATGCATCAGCGGGGAACGGTGCATGTTGACGGCAACTGCGGAACCGGTCTGGCTGAGAACATGATGTCGGGGACGGTGCACATCACCGGTAGCGCCACTATGTCGGCCGGTGCCACCGGCCACGGCGGCCTGCTGGTAATCGAAGGTAACGCCGGAGCCCGGTGCGGCATCTCGATGAAGGGCGTCGACATCGTGGTTGGCGGCAACGTCGGCCACATGAGTGCCTTCATGGCCCAGAGCGGAAACCTAGTTGTGCTCGGCGATGCCGCAGCCGACCTTGGCGACTCGATCTACGAGGCCAACCTGTTTGTGCGCGGCGAAGTCGAATCGCTGGGCTCGGACTGCATCGAAAAAGAGATCCGACCCGAACACCTCGAAACGCTGCAAACCCTGCTGGGAGCCTCGGAATTGCAGGCCGCGGCCGGAGACTTCCGCCGCTACGGCTCGGCCCGGCAGCTCTACAACTTCCACATCGACGACATCGATGCGGAACTGGCGGCATCAGCTGCGCTGGCCAACGATCGCAACGGAGCACAATCGTGAGCATCGAAAACTGGCATCAACGAGAGTCGTATACCTACGACCGAAACGTGATCGCCGAGATCCGCCGGGCCGCCAACACTGGGATCTACCGGATCCGAGGATGGGGGGCCAAGCGTGAGCTTCCGACGTTCGATGACCTTGTGCTGCTTGGCGCCTCGATGTCTCGTTATCCCCTGGAGGGTTACCGCGAAGCGTGTGGAACCGATGTGGTGATCGGCGCAGGCAATGCCGAACGCCCGGTTTCGCTTGACATTCCGATCACCATCGCCGGTATGAGCTTCGGTTCGCTGTCGGCTCAGGCCAAGGAGGCGCTCGGCCGGGGCGCGAACTCCGCAGGGACGTCTACAACAACGGGTGATGGAGGTATGACGTCGGAAGAACGGGAGCACTCGGCGACATTGGTCTATCAGTATCTGCCATCGCGCTATGGCATGAACCCCGATGATCTTCGCAAGGCCGACGCCATCGAGGTTGTGGTCGGCCAGGGCGCCAAGCCTGGCGGCGGCGGAATGCTGCTGGGGCAAAAGGTCACCGAACGGGTGGGAGCTATGCGTGACCTGCCGGTTGGCATCGATCAGCGGTCGGCCTGTCGTCATCCCGACTGGACCGGCCCCGACGACCTGGAAATCAAGATCATCGAGCTGCGAGAAATCGTCGATTGGCAGGTGCCGATCTACATCAAGGTCGGCGCCGCTCGGCCGTACTACGACACGGCGCTTGCGGTGAAGGCCGGCGCCGATGCCGTCGTCGTCGATGGTATGCAGGGAGGAACCGCGGCAACCCAGGATGTCTTCATCGAGCATGTTGGTATCCCAACCATCGCCGCTATCCCCGAGGCCGTGCGGGCGCTACGAGAACTCGGCGTGCATCGTGGTGAGGTGAAGCTGATCGCCGCTGGGGGGATTCGATCTGGTGCCGACGTGGCAAAGGCCATCGCCCTCGGGGCCGACGCGGTTTCCATCGGCACCGCGGCCCTGATCGCCATCGGCGACAACGACCCGGCCTACGACGATGAGTACCGGGAGCTGGGCAGCGCAGCGGGCTTTTTTGAAGACTTCCAGGCAGGCAACGACCCGGCGGGCATCACCACCCAGGATCCCGAGTTATCGTCACGGCTCGATCCGGTCATCGGCGGTCGGCGCCTGGCTAACTACCTGCAGGTGCTAACGCTGGAGGCTCAGACTCTGGCCCGAGCGTGTGGGAAGTCGCACCTGCACAACCTGGAGCCGGAGGATCTGGCAGCGCTGACCACCGAAGCAGCGGCGATGGCTAAGGTCCCGCTGGCCGGCACCGATTGGGTGCCCGGTCTCGGGCGGTAAGTCAGAGATTTGGGGTGCCAGCGAAGACTGGGGTTAAGAGCTGGTTGCGGCCAGTACGCCGAATGTCCAAAGCGCTTCGGCCTGGCTTTGATGCACCGTGAACTCATTGAATAGCGCAACCGAGTCGACGTCGTACCACTGCCACAGGTACGGCTGCTGATCCGGAGCGGGTGATACGCCCGCCGGTTCGAGCACATCGTTGATTACCCAACTGTCATCGTCGAGCGAGTTCAGCTGGTGGTTGCCGTAGATCGGCGTGCCAGGCCAGACCGGTATGCCACCAAACTTGCTGTCGTTGATCTGGGGGTTTCTGACCGGCTCTGAACCAATGCCGGTGAGCATTGAGCGGTTCATCGGGTTGGCTCCCAACGCTGCCGACGCCGAACGAACCGCGGCAGCCCGGTAACGTTCGTCGCCGGTAAGGGCGTATGCCTTGAGAAGGCCCGAGGTATGCGGTGCACCACCGCTACCCAAACCCCACACCAGCGGAACAAACGGATTCTCGGTTGTCCAGCCGTATGCGGTGCCCGACGCCGCGGCCACGATTGCATCTGCGGTGACGACGAAACGATTGAGCAGCTCATCTCGGATCGCCTCGTCGGTCAAGGCATCGTCGACCTGGAGATACAGCCACGCTGCATCACAGCGGGTGTGGGCATGGCACGACAGGTAGAGATCATCGTCGTCGAGGAATGTGGCGGTCCGGACGAAAAGGTCGTGCCACTCCGGGTCACCGGTAGCCAACAGCAGAGCGGCGGCGGCAACGTTGCGTTGCCCGGCGACCATGCGGGCCGCGTTGTCTTCGGCGGTGCCGTCTGCCGATTCACTATCTCCAGCTCCGGCACCGACCGAGCTCCCAACTTGGCCGACATCGGTCTGAGAGCTTTCGGCCCAGGCCATGGCCAACAGGGCCGACCGAAGCAGCACATCGGAGCGAGCACCGTCGTAGGGGCGGAGAGCTACCGCCATCTCCGCCGCCGCTCCGGCATAGACGTAACTGGAGAATCGGTCTGGGGCGTAGGCGAACACGGCTAGATCATCGGTCCAGGAGCTGGCGTCGGCCGGAGGGTGTTCGCTGGCCTCGATGCCTCCCCTGATCGCTCCACTCGGCAGTTGCATCCTGCGGTACAGGTCGATGGTCCACAGCGCTTCGTCGAGCAGGTCCGGCACCTGGTCTTGGCTCTCGGGGATGTTGGTCTCCAAGCGAGCAAAAGTTTCGGGGAACGCCATCACTAGCTGGGATGCCGAGCGGGCGTACCACATATGGTTGATCCGCCGATCCCAATCGCCGGCGTCGAAGTGGCCGCCCCAGGCTTCGTCGAGCCGCTCACCGGTCCGCTGGGCCACCAATTCGGCGAAGTCGGTATTGGATGTTTGCGACTGGGCTTGCAGCAGCGAGTAGCCGGAGATCTCTACGGTGGCCCCGTCGGCAGGGTGGTATGGGCGTGGTCGAAGAATAGGAGTGAACGGTGGGCCAAGCTCGATCCCGCTGCGTTGATGGTAGGTAGAGCGGGCCACGGTGGTTGCCAGTTCAGCCCAAACGTTGTCAGCGATGTTGAAGGGGTAGGAGCAGCCGATGTTGTCGACACAAACCCGATAGCGACCCCGACGGGTTAGCGGCGAGAAGTCGAGGGTGACGACCGGTGCACCGCTGAGATCGCCTCTCCCCATTTCGTCGAGCGCGGTCGGCGCCTGGCCCTCACCGCGGAACGCTACATCGCCGGTGTCGACGTCGACGACGAGGAACGGCGGCTGCTGGTCGAGTTCGGTGGCCGAGTTGCCGATGCCATCGAACCAGCCAGCAAGGTAGGCCACCTTCGGTTCATCTTCGGGGGCGAAGCCCACCTGGTTGACTCTGACGGCTGGGGAGAGCATCGTTTCCGGCTCGAACCTGACGGTGGTTGCCGCTACTGATTCAGGGGGCTCAAGGCGGTAGTCGACTCCCGGCTGTAGCGGCGACGGCAACTCGATCACGATGTCGTGGGTGAGCTCGGAGATCAGATCCAGATCCTCATTGAACCCACTTCCGCCGGGGCGAGCGATGTGGCGGAGCTGTCCGAGGGCGACGCCGCCTTGATAATTGGGGTCTTGTTTGGAACTGAGCGACCAGCCGTCGTCCAGCAGGCTTTCTACGTCGAGCGGCCGACCGAGCAGCTGGTCGGGCCGTCTGATCGCATCAAGGCGTTTGGACACCTGGGTTCCATAGGTCGAGCCACCACGCTTGACGATTAGGCGACCACGGCGGTTGGACACGTCGTCGCCCTCGATTGGGTTGTTCAGGTCGTATGGTTCGATGGCCCCGCGCTGCAGCCTGCCCGCTTCGATGCGGACCACCAATTCGGTTGGGGAGAACGGTCGGACCCACGACGGCTGATGTAGCCCATCGACTGAAGAGGTTGCTGCCTGATAGGTCGGGTCGACGGTTACTCCGGCGACGGAGATCCCGCTCGTGGAGTTATCGGCGAACAGAAAACGGGCGAACACCACGTTGTAGCCGGTGTTCGAGACCTCGAATTTGAACTCGGACTCGGTGTTCTCTTCGACCGGCTGCCAGGTAGCGCCACCGAAGTTAGCATCCTCGGAGAGCTGGATCGCTTGTACCCCATCGGGAGCCGTCACCGCCAGGGTCAGCGAACCGTTGGCCAGCGGCTGCGAGCCCACCGCCACGATTGCCTGGTCGGTCGGGGCCGTCGGCATGGGTGGCAGCGGCTGCACAATTTCTCGCCGTGCCGCGTCATCGGATCCGCCCCGCCAGCGCTGCAACAGTGGAAGCCCAACGACTACAGTCGCCACGACCACGATTCCTAGGAAGACTCCTGCTGCAGCGAGTGTGTTACGCCGCGAGGCCAACGCAGGTCTCGCCGTTGTCGGCTATGCCCATTTGGGAATCGGGCCGTCGCGATAACTTGGCCGATTGAGCGACTCTTTGCGGCGCATCAGCAGCATCTTCATCAGGGCGAACATGGCAAGCCAGCCGCCGTAGAACACATCTTCGGAGAACGACATGACCAAGTTGGCCGCCATCGCGGTGACGATCCAGATACCGAGATTCGGTTGGGTCTGCAGCACGCTCCAGCCCATACGAGCGGTCGAAATGAACAGCACCGCGAAGATGCCGAGCCCGACAAGACCAATCTGCAGCGCCATATCGAGCGCTCCGTTGTGGGCATGGGAAGCTTCGAAACCGACCTGACGCCAAATTTGGGCGGTCTCGGTCGACAGGCTTTCGCGCCAGAACAGCGCACCGTAGCCATGGCCCAACCAGGGCCGACGGAGGAAGGCATCGAATGAGGCTTCCCAGATTTCGGTTCGGCCGGAGAAGGTTGTGTCTTTGCCGTACGCGCTGGTGATGGTGGCGATCGATGACAGTGCGGCGACGACGATGCCTAACGAGCCAAGTAGCGAAACCAAGGCCAGCAGCGTGCTGTTCCTGGCATCTTCTTGGCTTTGGTAGATGCGGAGCCAGACCCAGGTGATACCAGCGAAGAACGCAACCGAAGCTCCGGTTGCCGACGCTGAACCGACGAGCAGTACACCGATGGCGCCAAGCGTCGCCCACTTCGCCACTACCGATCTGGAGAACGTCAGGATGACCGGAATCATCATCACCAGGAACGAGGTCATGTTGTTCTTGTGGTTGAAGAAGCCGTGCCATCCGGGATAGCTACCGCCATCAAACTCGGCACCGATGTGGATTCGGGTCTCAGGGAAGGCCACAAGGGCGGCGAAGGTGATTAACAGGGCTAAATACGTTGCCCAGATGAGGGCGTCGGCCACATCGCGTAGCCCCAACAGCCCACCGGCCAGCATCACAGCCAACATGCCGGGGACCAGACCCTTGATCGTGGCGGTAGTTGCGATGCTGTCGACGGTCCAGGCCACCGAGGCGATGGTGATCGAATAGATGCCGAGCAGCGAAAACGAGATCGGGAACTGCATGATGATGGTTCGTGGTGCCACCAGGAACGCCCCGATGACCGGTGCGAGGGTGAGAATACCTACCGTTGGCGGCAGTAGTAGCCCGCCCAGTACGCCGGTAATCCAGATCAGACCGAGGATGAGCGAGGCCTGTGCGGCGATGGTGCCCAGAGGGCCCATCTGGTGACCCTGAGGGTCGAAATGCTGAATTGGGCGCACCGCCACCGGCGTCGTCATCGCTATTACCTTAGCTGTCGGGGTCATCGCTTCGGCTGCAGCTCGGCGATCGCCTCGGCGAACGAGGCCAGCAGCGTTAGGTGATCACCGGCCGATTTGGCGTTTGTCGGATCCCATGAAGCGTTGTTGCGAGTCTCATCGGACCCGATCGAGCAGGACCTCGGCCAACTCGGCAGGCTTCATCAGCGGGATCATGTGGTTGCAGGCAACCTCGTGATACTGCCAGTCAGCAGATGACTTGGCCATCGCCGCGGCCTGCCAGAACGGGGAGTTCGATGGTTCGTTCTCGTCGGCGGTGGCCTTGATATATGTCCTGGTGAACCGGTGTGATTCCAGCGGCGCGGCCAGGTGAACCGGTTCGGTGAACGTCTTGATCGGCTGCGGTGAGCGTCGTTCGTTAGCCCATTGGGTCTCGGCGGCATCGCCGAGCTGTCGAGGCCTAGGGGGGATCGTCCACTCGTCGGCCGAGGCGGGGGTGAGGTTGCCACCGGCGATCGAGTTAGCACTTTCACCATCGCTTGGAACAAACGCATCGAGGTAAACCAAGTGATCGACCCGATCCGCCAACTTCTCCAGCGCCCCGGTGACCACCATGCCACCGTACGAGAAGCCGAGCAGGACAATATTGTGCAGGTCCTCGTAGTGAGCGGTGTTGACCACGTCGGTGATGTGGGTCGACAGGCCGACCTCTGGGGTGGCTAGGTGCTGGCGTTCCCCAATACCGGTGAGGCTTGGGGTGAAGACCCGGTGGCCAGCGGCGTTGAGTAGCGGTCGGAGCTTATGGAAACCCCATGATCCGCCCCAGGCACCGTGGACTAGCAGGAAGGTTGTGCCGGTCGGCTTCTCGTTCATGGTTGCATCCTCAGGCTGGCCATGTTCTCCATCACCACAGGTGACGACGGAACATGGAATGCACTCGTTCCCAATGCAGCTCCGATGCCTCGCGGTTGTAGCGCTCGCCACCGGGCGGGGCGTAGCCGTGCACCGCTTCGGTTAGGAAGTCGAGGGTATAGGTGACGTTCGCCGCCTTGAGCGCCTCTTCCATGATTGGCACCTGTTCTGGCGGTGCGGTTTGGTCGTTGTCGGCCCAACCGAGGTACACCTCGGCTTTCACCGTGTCGAGGCCCTTGTGTGGCGAGTCGTCGGTGTCTTTTACCATCCAGGCTCCGTGGATCGAGGCCACCGCGGCCACCCGATCGGGCATGGCCCTCGCGGCGGAGATAACAAGCCCGCCGCTCATGCAGAACCCAACCGCTCCGACCTTGCCGTCGCCAGCCGCTGAATCGGCTGCGGCGAAGTCGAGCAGAGCTTGCACATCTCCGAGGATGTTGGTCGGGTTGACCTGGTCCATGAACTCTCGACGTGAGTGCATGTCTTCATCGCTGGCACCGAACTCGCGGAACGGACCGCCCCGATAGAACAGGTATGGCAGCATCACGTAATAGCCAGCGGAGGCCAAGCGAGCGGCCATTTCTTTGAGTGCTGGGCGGATGCTTGGGGCGTCCATCATGTACAGCACAACGGGAGCGGGCCCGCCGTGTGTCGGATGATAGATCCACGTCGGCATTTCGCCTTCGGGCGTTGTGATGGAAAGCTCTTTCTCTATCAATGGTTTGCCTTTCCCATTCAGCGTGGCTTGTGTGAAATTAGTGGTGCGAAGTTAGTGGTGTGAGGCGGGTCGTGTGAGCCGACAATAGGGGAGCGCAGCGACCGAGGCCAGCGCTGCTAAAACCCGACGGACCCGCGCCCGCTGGATACTCCAGTGGGCGCGGGTCCGTCGACACCGAAGGTGCGCGCTCGGGTTAACCGAGGGCGGTGATGGCTGCGTCGTAGTCCGGCTCGTCGGCGATCTCGCCGACCAACTGGGAGTGCACTACCTCACCGGATTCGTTTACTACTACTACCGCTCGGGCGCACAGCCCGGCCAGGGGGCCGTCGACCATGCCGACGCCGAAGTTCGACATGAATTCGGGGCTGCGGAAGGTGGATGCGGTCTTCACATTCTCGATGCCTTCGGCACCACAGAAGCGGCCCTGAGCAAACGGAAGGTCGGCCGAGACGCACAACACGGTGGTGTTGTCGAGGCCGGCTGCCCGCTCGTTGAAGGTGCGGACGCTGGTGGCGCAGGTTGGGGTGTCGACCGAAGGGAAGATGTTGAGCACAACCCGTTGGCCGGCGAAATCGCCAGATGCCACCGGGCTCAGATCACTTCCGGTTAGGGCGAAGTCGGGAGCGGCAGCGCCGACGGCGGGCAGGTCGCCGCTTGTGGTTACCGGGTTACCTCGAAGAGCGGTTTGGGCCATGTTGATTTTCTCCAGTGGGTAGGAATGTCGCCTTGATTACGCCGAAGGTTACTAAGCAAATTTGGCTGCGCCTCATTTGCGGTTCACGTCTTGGCGTTGGCTGGTCACCCAGGAGTACGCTCGAACACATCAGCCACCAGTCAGCCGGACACTCGAGGATCACCGCATCATGAAGCTGCACTCCGATCGCCATCGGTTCGATGATCTTCTTGCGGTCCAGGAACACTTCCACAGCCGCGGCTGGACCGACGGTTTGCCGGTCATGCCTCCCACCGCTGAGGCCGTCGCCGCTTGCCTTGAATGGGCGGTTCTGAGCCCGGATCATCTCATCGGAGTTGAGCCGGTGCGCGGTCGGGTGGTCACCGCCGAAAAAGTGGCGATTAACGCGGTGATGGCAGGCTGTCTGCCGATGCACTTTCCGGT
>JBOEHD010000106.1:0-9555 GCA_050633745.1 Acidimicrobiales bacterium | reverse complement strand
GAGAACGTCTTCATCGGTGCATCGAACGAACTTGGTGCGGTCGAATCGGGGTTGGTCGGGCAGTGGTTGGGCATCGTGCCCCCCGTGGTGACGGGCGGTATCGGCACCCTCGTCGTCGTCGGGGTTTTCTGGTTCCTGGCTCCGACGTTGCGATCGGTCGACCGGTTCGGCGACATCCGCGTCGATGGTCGGGGCCTCGACGAGGCCCCGCTGTGAGGTTGCAACGTGTGGTCCAAACTCCGGGTTGTGCCCGCTGCCGGGCGAGATGCACCAGGATCCGGCGACGTGGTCAACTCCCGATGGCGGTGGGTCGAGCAGTAGTATCGTGACGAGTCTTGAAACCTCGGCCAGCCTCTGACGACTTCGACCTAGCGGTCTTCGTGACCGGCACCTGGCGCGGGACACCGGTGAACCTGGCACACGATGAACACGACGAGATCGCATGGCTGAGACCGGACGACATCGCGGATCTGACGCTCGCTCATCCCGCAATCCACGACCTTGCCACCCAAGCGCTACAACTGCGTCTCGGTCCCGGACGCGGATAGATCGATTGACGACCGGCAGGCCTGCTACAGGGTTTCGTCGAACCAGGCGATCGCCGCGGCGAGAACCTTGTCGGCATCGTCGCGACTCGAGAACATGTGGCCGCCGGAGTCCAGCGTGACCAGCCGTTTCGGTCCTGCAGCGGCCCGATACAGCCGTTCGGCGTTGCCGTAGTCGACGACGTCGTCATCGGTGGCGTGGATCACGCAGTACGGCCGGCCGAGTTGGCTGACCCGGTTCACTACGTCGTGTTGCCCGAGGTCTTCGATGAACGTTGGGTTGAGGTCGAACGGCCGTTGAGCGATCGTTATGGTCGCTGGCAGCCCGGCCTCAAGGGTTGGCAGCGCACTGGCGAACAGGTGTCGGACGTGGCCGGTCTCGGCTGGGGCGCTGAGGGTGATCAACGATCGAACGGTCTTTAGGCGATGGGTGGCCAGAATCGCTGCGCTACCGCCGAGGCTGTGACCCATCAAACCGCATGGCCCGAATCCGGCTTGGATGAGCGAAGCCGCTGCTCTGGTCAGGTCGGAGACGTTGGCGCTGACCGAAGTTTCGGCGAAATTGCCTTCGGACTCACCGAGGCCGGTGAAGTCGAACCGCAGCGCGGCGTAACCGGCCCTGGCCAAACCGGTGGCTAGCCGGGTCATGGTGTTCAGATCCTTAGAACAGGTGAAGCAGTGGGCCAGCAAAACCGCCCCTTTGACCGGTTGCGCGGCGTCGGGCCGATGGAGCCGACCGGACAGCTTCGCTCCCTGGCTGCCGACAAAATCGAAGGCTTCGGTTGCGCTCACTGGTTGGCCTGGTGGGACATAGGCCGAACGGTAGCGCCCCACCCAATCGCTTGGCCACTACGGTGATGAGCATGGCCCACCAAACCGACCTGACGGTGAGATTCAACGAGATCGACCCGTACGGCCACGTCAACCACTCGGTCTATTTTACGTACCTTGAGGTCGGACGTACCGAGGCGCTCGCCGCCTGCGGCATGCCGCTGAGGGTGATGGCCGAACGGGGCTATCAGCTGGTGGTCACCCACATCGATGCCCGTTTCCGGCTGGCGGCAATGATGGGTGAGAAGCTGCAGATCGAAACCGAGATTTCCGAGCTGCGCCGAGCCAGTGGCACCTGGACGCAGCGGGTCATGCGCGGCGATGATGTACTGGTGACAGCAGACGTGACAGCGGGGGTGACCGACAGCACCGGGAAGCCGTGCAAGCCGCCCGAATGGCTGTTTCCAGCCCTCGAATCGCTGCGGTCAGACGCACCGACCGGATGACGCCCGCCGCCTAGGTTATGAGCTTTATTGGCACCGGCGATGAGGACTGGGTCGAGCTCGACCTCGATCTGTTCGAGCGGGCCCGGTCGTCGCGACTCGACTCGTTCCTGGTCGACGAGTACGACCGGGTGGTCGATGTGGTTGGATTCGATTTTGAGGTTGAGACCGCAACTGATGGACTGGTGTTCATCGTGGTTGGTGGTCGGCGTCGGTATCGAGCTGAGATCGGCCGCAACGAGCGTTTGATATTTACCGGCATTCTCGATCCCGAAGGACCTCTCTAACCGTGGCTATCGCATTCAACAAGGATTTCACGCCGACCTATGGCAAGGTCGATGATCTGTCGCCTTTGGTCCGCCGGGTCGTGGCCAAGAATCCCAATCCGTTCACCTTCACCGGTACCGGGGTGTACCTGCTTGGCCGGGGAGAGGTGGCGGTGATCGACCCGGGCCCGACGCTCGATGAACACATCGACGCCATCCTCGGGGCGCTCGGCCCCGACGAGCGCATCACCCACGTTCTGATCACCCACACCCACACCGACCACACCGCTGGAGTGGCCAAGCTGATCGAACGAACTTCGGCCACCACCTACGGCTTCGGTCCTCACGGCCCTGTGCCGGAGTCCGATCCGCTAGACAAGGTCAGCTTCGATGAGTACTTCACCGCCGAAGAGCAGGAGGAGTTCGAAAAGGTTTGGGCCGATACCCCAGACGAACTCAAGCGTGAAGGCCCAGACGTCGACTTTGTGCCGGATGTGGCGGTGGTCGACGGTGATGTGATCGAGGGCAAGGGTTGGACGGTCGAGGTGGTCTACACCCCGGGCCACACCTCGAACCACGTCTGCTTCGGTCTCCAGGAGGAGAAGCTTCTGTTCACCGGTGACCATGTGATGGGCTGGGCCACCACCGTCATCTCACCGCCGGACGGCGACCTCTTCGACTATCTGGCCAGCCTCCGCAAACTGCTCGAGCGAGATGATGTTCGGTACTGGCCGACCCACGGCCCGGCNNATCGACAACCCTCAGGACTACGTGCAGAGCTATCTCGATCACCGTCTGAGCCGCGAAGCGCAGATCATCGCCGCCCTCGGCGAAGGTCCGTCGACCATTAAAGCCATCGTGCCCGGCATGTACGCCGATGTCGACAAGCGACTGTGGCGAGCGGCAGCAAACTCGGTCTACTCCCACTTGCTCTCGCTACATCGCGACGGCCGGGCTGGGTCGGTCGATGAGGCGGGCAAGGCCACAGAACCATCGCTCACCTCAACCTGGGTCTTGAACTAGCTGATACCGGATTAGCTACCTGCTCGAACCGGTCACTGCTCGCCTATGAGGTAACGCACGCCGGTGAGTTCCATCGACTCGGTCCAAAGCGTGCGACCGAGGCTCCGCCTGGAGGCCCCGCTGATCAGCGGGATCTGTTTCGGTCGCCCTCGATGCTGGTTGCGGCCGGACGGTCCGTAGTACTGGCCTCCTTCGACCGCAGGGTCGGTGGCAGCTCGGAGGGTTGGTAGCGCTCCAACGGTTGCCGGTTGGGTCAGCACGCGGCTTAGTCGCAGCAGAACAGGTGTCAGCAGCGGAACCGAGGCGCTCGCTGCCAGGTTGGTGTGGGTCACGCCAGGGTGGGCGGCCACCGATATGGCGGTGTGTCCTGCGGCGGCCAACCGGTGATTGAGCTCGACGGCGAATACCTGGTTGGCCAGCTTGGTATCGCTGTAGACCTGGAAACGGGAATAGTCATCGAGGTTGGTGGGGATCGGTCCACTGAGATCGCCGCCGCCGGCAGCGAGGCTCGAAACGCTCACCACGCGCCCCGGCCCGTCGGTGATCTGCGGCAGCAGAAGCCCGGTCAGGGCGAAGTGCCCAAGATGGTTGCTGGCCCATTGCCGCTCAACACCTTCGGAAGTGAGCGATGGAGGGCAGGCCATCACCCCGGCGTTGTTGATCAAAACGTCGAGTTGTTGAAACCGGCCGGTGAACTGGGCCACGAAGTCTTTGATGGATTCGGGCTGGGTGAGGTCGAGTTCGAGCACCGTGAGGTCGAGTTGTTCGGCGCCGAACCTGGGGTGGGCTGACGATTCGAGTAGCTCAGCGCGGGCCGTTTCGCCTCGGTCCTTGCTCCTGCAGGCCATGACCACCGCGGCGCCCGAGCGGGCCAACTCCCGGGTTGTTTCCAAACCGATTCCAGAATTTGCTCCGGTGACGATCAATACACGACCACGCAGATCAGGGATATCCACGGCGGTCCAGGCGGTCATGAATCAACTTTACCCGCCCGCCAAATGAAGCCGCTCACCAGCGATTTCGCGCCTAGTGCCAGCGAATCTCGCGCCTGGTAACGGCGAATGTCGCTCGGGTCGCAGCCAACAACCACTTGACGATCATCTTTCGAGCTGAAAGTGTTGGCACCGTTCGATCAGGCACGGGCACGGCGAGGGCTGGCACGGAACCTGAGGTGGATCTGAGGAGGGGATCGCGTTCGGACCCGCGGTCGCTCTTTTGGCGACTCGCGGAAAATGTAACGCGGTCCCTTTCTCACTTTCTTCGCTGCTCGGTCGGCAGCGAGCCATCGGCTCCCAATTCCAGATCCAGGGAATTCAGATCCAACCTCCGTATTCGGTGGCTAATCTGTGAGGCATGATGCAGCTCTACGACACCGCCACCCAAAAGGTGGTCCCCCTTGCTCAGCGTGATCCAGGCAAGGTGTCGGTTTACGTCTGCGGTCCGACGGTCTATGCCCCGCCGCATATCGGCCACGGCCGTCAAGTACTGGTCTACGACGTGCTCTGCCGGTATCTCGAATGGTCGGGTCTTGAGGTCAATTTCGTCTCGAACATCACCGACATCGACGATGCCATTATCGATCGAGCAAACGCCGAGGGTCGCGATCCGGCCGAAATCGCCAAGAAATGCGAGGCGGTCTGGTGGGATGCCCTGGAACGCCTCAACGTGCGACGCCCCAACCACATCCCTCACGCCACCGACTATGTGAAGCAGATGGTCGACCTAGTGGCCGAGTTGATCGAGGCCGGTAAGGCCTATCAAACGTCCGACGGTGTGTACCTGTCGGTCGACGGTGTCGACGACTATGGCTTGCTGCCTCATCTCGATCTGGAGAACCTGCGCGAAGGTGGCGGCGAACGCGAAATCGTCGGCGACGAGAAGCGTCACCCGGCCGACTTTGCCCTCTGGAAGCTGGCCAAGGAAGGTGAGCCGTTCTGGCCGTCGCCGTGGGGTGATGGTCGTCCTGGTTGGCACACCGAGTGTGTCGCCATGAGCCTCGACATTCTGGGCGAGGGGTTCGACCTGCACGCTGGAGGCCTCGACCTTGTCTTCCCCCACCACGAAAATGAGCGGGCCCAGGCGGTGGCACTCGGCAAGCAGTTCTCCCAGCATTGGATGCACCACGGGTTTGTCGAGCTCGGCGGTGAAAAGATGTCAAAGTCGCTCGGCAACGTAAAAAACCTGCTCGACCTCAGCGAGCAATACGATCCTCGGTCGTACCGTCTGCTCCTACTGCAGTCTCACTATCGCTCGCCGATCGAAGTAACAGACGAGACGATGACGGCCAGCGAAGCGGCCCTCGACCGACTCGATACCTTTGCTCGGCGCACCGCTGGTCTTGAAGCTGCCGCCGATGATGAAGTCATGGGCCGGTTCAAGGCCATGATGGACAACGACCTCGACACCCCCGGGGCGATCGACCTCATGTTCCGGTTGGTGCGAGAAGCCAACACCGCCCTCGACGATGGTGACCAGGCGGCCGCTGGTGCTGCCGCTGCTGCCGTTGCAGCGATCGCCGATGCCGTCGGGCTGGTACTGGCCGGTGAGGCTGAACCTGTCCCAGAGGACATCGCGCAGATGGCTGTCGACCGTACTGCGGCTCGGGCGGCCAAAGACTACGCCAAGGCCGACGAGTTGCGCGACCTGATGACCGCCGCAGGCTGGACGGTGGAAGACTCTCCGGATGGTCCCGTCGTTCGCCCGCTGGGATGAACCAGAACGTCGAGCCGGAACCACTGAGCCCGAGTCCTTCGAACCTGAATTCGCCAGCCGCGAGTTTGGCCGAGGTGGACTCGATCGATGACGAGATGACGATCGGTGAGACCGCTCGCCGGATCGGCATCTCCACATCGGCGCTCCGCTTCTACGAAGACAGCGGACTGATCTCGGCTCGGCGCACTCCTGGCGGCCAGCGTCGCTACGCCCGTGATGTGCTGCGTCGCGTGGCGTTCATCCGGGCCGCTCAAAGCGTCGGGCTGAAGTTGGCCGAGATCCGCGAGTCGCTGGCCGAATTGCCGGGCGATCGGGCTCCGACCAAAGACGAGTGGGAAGAGTTCGCTAGCCAGTGGCGTCCCCGGCTTGAGCATCAGATCGCGGTGTTGGAAGCGATCCGCGACAAGCTGTCGCTGTGTATTGGTTGCGGCTGCCAGAGCCTCGACGCCTGCGAGATTTTCAATCCTGGAGACCGGGCCGCCGAGCAGGGCCCAGGTGCTCAGTATCTACTAGGCGACAGCTAGCCGGTTCGATCGCAGGCTCGCGAAACACTGCGCTGTCCAGCTGTGGCGCTGCTGCTATAGCCTGGGTCTGTGATTCATGTTGATGAGCCGGGCGGGTCTCCGGGTGGTATTGGTTTGTTTTTATCCGGAGCAGCGCTGTCACTTGTGTCGGTGTACTTCTTCGTCGATTCGGTGAGGGTCACCACCTATGGGCGGGGCATCGTTTCCGGTGGCGCAGGCGGATGGGGCGGAACCGGTTCAACTGCCGTGGTGTTCTTGCCGCTGCTGATCTCGGTTATCGCGCTGTTCTACGATGCTCGTAAGCAGTGGGCCTGGGGCCTGTTCGTCGTTGGCATTCTGATCCTCATGGCCGAAATTCTCAGTCGCCTCGAGTTCTTCATCAACCTGAAGCTTTCGCATCTGTTGATCATGTTGGTCAGCTTCGCCGCTGGTCTCGGGCTGATCCTGCGTTCCCTCAAGGCCGAGTCTGAGAACCAAGCCAAGTCAAGCTGACAGCGGCCAGCTCTAACGGCGATAGCGCAGAGCCCGGTCGGCGGCAGCGGCTAGCAGCCGTTCAGCCGTGGTGCCGGGTTGCTCGTCGCCGTTGTCGAACACGTGTCGAGCGTCGATCGCTGCGGTGGAGAATTGCTGGTGCATGTGTGCCGTGGCTGCCTCGTCGCTGAAGCCGTGACCCTCTCGGGCGCGCACCCGTTCGATGCATCGCTCCACCGACGGCAACAGAATCGCATAGTCGATCGACAGGCTCGGGTCGTCGATGGGGAAGAGCCCCAGGAAATGATCGAGAAGCCATGGCCCGAGCACACCGTCGTAGACGGTGCTGTAGCCGCCGTAAACAAAGCGACCGGTGGCCGCAGCTGCGGCTTCGGTGACAATCTCGTTCTGGCTGTGTGAGGCCGCCAGCCACGGCTCGATGAATCCAGAAGCTAAGAAGCCGAAGAACGCGTCGCCCTCGACCAGTACGCTCCGATCGGAGTCGGCGGCAAGGAGTGAGGCCACGGTTGACTTGCCCGCTCCTGGCGGCCCGGTGACGATGAACAGCGAGCCACTCATGACCAGACCCTAGTGGTTGCTTGTGAAGCTAGGCTCCCGATTTTGAGACTAGATCTTGACCCGTGATTCGGCTGGGAAAGCATCGGGGCGGCGGGCCTCATCTGGCAGTTCGGCGAGGCAGGTTCGACACCAGGCTCGGGAGGTCTCCAGCGAGGGCTGCAGCACGGGTTCGCCGCCGTGTATCAGCGGAACCTGCAGGCGACGGCCGGGGCCGGGGACCTCGGTGAGAGGCAGTTCGTTGTCGATAACCAACAGGTCGTGATCTGGCATTCGGAATGCCGCCTTGCGGCCACCGACGGTGCCTTTCCCACTCGATCGTTTGTTGACCGATCGCATACCGCCGTCGCCCTCGATCGCCACCAGCTTGTAGACCATCGAGGCCGTGGGATGACCTGAACCGGTGATCAGGTTGGTGCCGACGAGATAGCCGTCGATCGGAGCGTCGGCCAGTGCAGCCATGCTCCACTCATCGAGGTCGCCGGAAACGATGATCTTCGTATCGGTCGCACCCAGCCCGTCGAGCAGGATCCTGGCGGCCCGTGATTCGATTCCAAGGTCTCCGGAGTCGATCCTGATGGCGCCAAGCTTTGGTCCGGCGACGTCGACGGCGGCTCGGATGCCAGCCTCGATGTCGTAGGTGTCGACCAGGTAGGTGGTGTCGGAGCCGAGCAGTTCGTGCTGCGCGGCGAATGCCTGTTCTTCGGTGTCGTGGGCCAGCACAAAGGCGTGGCCGATCGTTCCCACGGTCGGCAGGCCATAGGCTCGACCAGCCTCCAGGTTCGACGACGCCGACGCACCGGCAAGGTAGGCCGACCGAGCAGCGGACACTGCGGCCGATTCGTGAGCCCTGCGGGCGCCGCCCTCGATGACCGAACGGCCGCCTGCCGCATCGACCATTCTGGCGACCGCCGAAGCGACCGCAGAGTCGTGATTGAAGATCGAAAGCAACACCGTTTCGAGCAGCACCGCCTCGGCGAACGGGGCTTCGACGGTCAGAATCGGGGAGTCTGCCAGGTAGAGATCCCCCTCGAGGAAACCCCAGATGTCGCCGGTGAACTGGTAACCGGCGAGAAACTCGAGAGCCTGGGGCGACACGACCTTGTTCTGGTCGAGCCAGGTCAGTTCCTCATCGGTGAAGGTGAAGTCGAGCACCGCTTCGATAGCTCGGCCAGTCCCTGCCACGACGCCGTAGGCCCGCCGTGGCGGAAGGCTTCGGGTGAACAGTTCGAATACCGCCCGCTGCGACGCCTGGCCACTACACAGAGCGGCATCCACCATGGTCAGTTCGTAGCGATCGGTAAACAGTGCTGTTGAACGTGTCACAGCTTCTCCTCCCGTGGCCTTCTATCAGCGCCTGATTCAACGCCGAGATCAGCGATGAGGTGGCTGACGGTAGCGCCCAGAAGGTCGACCAGTGCAGTTGGGGCTAGGGCAATCTCCACCCCTCGTCGGCCGCCGCTGACGTGGATTTCGTCGAGGTCGACGGCGCTGCTGTCGACAAAGGTTCGTAGGCGTTTTTTCTGGCCAAGGGGCGAGATTCCGCCGACCACATAGCCGGTGAGGCGTTCAGCCGCGGTGGGATCGGCCATCGACGCCTTCTTGGCTCCGGCGGCCCGGGCCAGTGCCTTTAGGTCGAGCCGGTGGGCCACCGGGACAACGGCCACGACGGTTTCGCCCCGATCGACGTCGGCCAGAAGGGTCTTGAACACCGCTGAAGGTTGCAGACCTAGCGCCTCTGCTGCCTCCTCACCGTACGAGTCAGCCGAGGGATCATGTTCGTAGGCCACAACTTTGTGGGCCGTGCCGCTGCGTTCAAGCAACTTGATAGCGGGTGTCACGAACTGAGTCTGGTCGGTTTACACTCGGAACAACAATTGATTACCGGGGAGCTCGGGGAAATCCGGGCTGAGAGGACAGCATTCCGCTGTCGACCCGCCGAACCTGATCTGGGTAATACCAGCGAAAGGGAGCAAAAATGTACAAGAGGATCGTGGCGTCGCTCATCGCCTTGTTGTTCGTTGCCACCGGATGTTCCGATGGCGATGGCACCGCCGACAACACCGAAGGCACGGCCGAATCGTCGGCACGGGAAACATCGGCGGGCGATGGCACCGCATCGGACGATGAATCGAACGACGGTGAATCGACCGATCAGGAATCG
>JBOEHD010000105.1:0-16235 GCA_050633745.1 Acidimicrobiales bacterium | reverse complement strand
GGCAGACCGGTCAAACGGGGACCAGCAGAACCAGATCCGGTTCCTGAGCCTTACAGCGCTCAAGGAGCAGCGGCAGGGTCTCCGACTCGACCCGCCTGGTCGAGTAGATGCCACCCATGAAGCCGTAGCTCTCCTCGGTCAAGCCGCCGATGACCCCTTCGTCTGCCAGCTCTCGCAGGCGGTCCAGCGGGAACACGCAGTTGGCATCGTTGCGGGCATCGGCCTGGTCGTAGGCGAAATGGGCGGTCCGTAGTTCCGAGGTTGCTGTCTCGGTGTCGATTACCCGGATCGAGGTGTCGTCCTGGGTGTGGAATGCGATCTGGCCGGAGCGGTAAACGCCGCCCGATCCGATCAGCATCACTCGACACTCCGAGAGCGGTTTCGCCAGCGGCGTCCAGCTGGGGGTCTCCGGGCGGGAGGCCCAGCGATAGGAGTCGTAGCCCAGCGAATCGTAGAGGCGTTTCGTCTCGCCGATGTAGTCGGCGGGTGGCAGTTCCGACCGGCCGGATATCACGTCGTTCATAGGCCCAACGCTAGACCATGAGCCACCGCTTCCGACAGCCTCGCAGACTGCGGCCTGGCTGGGTTACGGTAAAAAGATGGGAATTACTACAGCCTTGAGCCGACGGCTTGGCATCGCTCACCCGATCTTTGGGTTCGCCCACGACATCGCCACGGTGGCCGCTATCACCAACGCCGGGGGGTTCGGGGTCTATGGGGCGACCCGCCGTTTCCCCCATGAGATCCGCGACGAGCTGGCCGAGCTGCGGCGTTTGGTTGGCGACAAGCCGTTCGGGGTCGACCTGGTCCTGCCCGACGGTATGCCGGAGTACAACAGCAGGGATGAGATCGAGAAACATATTCCCGATGGCCATCGAGCGTTCGTCTCCGATCTGATCGAGAAGTATCAGGTGCCGGAGCCAAGCGGGCCGGGCATGCGAACCCGGTTCATCCGTTCGACCGAGATAGAGGCCGAACAGCTCGAGGCGGTCATGGCTTCCGACGTCGACCTTTTCGCCTGCGGGATCGGGGCACCTCGGGCCGCCGTCGACCGAGCAAAGGAGCTGGGCAAGCTCACCGCGGCCCTCATCGGAAGCCCTCGTCATGTGCGCCGAGCCGTGGACTCGGGGGTCGACGTGATCGTGGCTCAGGGGGCCGAGGCTGGCGCTCATACCGGGACCATCGGCACCTTCACCCTCGTACCGCAGATCGTTGACGCGGTGGGCGACATTCCGGTCTTGGCCGCCGGTGGGGTGGCTACCGGGCGGCACATCACCGCAGCGCTGGCTATGGGGGCCGAAGGGGTTTGGATGGGAACGACCTGGCTGACCTCAGCCGAACACGCCGACCACATGAACCCAAAGCTGGTTGCGAAGTTGCTGGCCGCAACCTCGGCCGACACCGTCATCACCAGAAGCGAAAGCGGCAAGACGTTCCGCCAGATCCGCACCGCCTGGAGCGACGAGTGGGAGACAGACGGGGCACCTGAGCCGTTGAAGATGCCCTACCAGGACGTGCTGGTCGGAGATCTGCTGGGAGCCATCGATGAGCATGGCGTCGAACCGCTGCTGCACTCCGGCGCCGGTCAAGGCATCGGCTACGCCACCGAAATTCGCCCGGTGGCCGAGATCATTACCGGCCTGATGCAGGAGGCCGAACAGGCAAATGCCCGCGTCGGCTAATCGGCCGAAACCGTGCGCTGAGTCACTCCATGGATCGGCCCAAGAGTGACTCGGTGCAACAACCTGCATAGGGTCCGACCGCGCTGGGTGTTGAGAAACTAATCTCTGCGTTGACCACGCGGAGGCGGAATGAACGAAACGCTGGCTCAGACGATTGAGCCCAATTGGGTGAGCGTTGAACAGTTGGATGATGACTATCGACCAGTGCTGCGCATGGTTCGAGAGTTGATAGGTGTCATCCCGAACTGCAATCCAATTCTAGAGATATGGCCAACAGGGTTTCGCACCTTCAACCTGCTGATCTCCAACCTGCTCAATCTGCCGGCTGCGTTGGTAGGTCAGGGAGCGCCAAAAGAGCTCGTCGGTATCGCCATGTACGCGTCGAGTAACGCTGCAGGCTGCCCGTACTGCACCGCCCACCACTGCTCNNTTCGCCATCCGCCGCGGCGCTGACCGACAGTCGGTCCTCGGTGAGCGCAGCCCGGTCGAGACCGCGGTTGCCGATTTGGCAGAGGCGATGGCGGTAGTGCCGTCCCGGGTGACCGCCGAACACATCCAGGCCGTCGAATATCACCTGTCCGATGAAGACATCGAGTGGATCGTGCTCGCCGTCAGTCTCGGTGGCTTCCTCAACAAGTTCATGGATGCGATGGGCATCCAGCTTGAGGACGAGACCGTTGCCTCGGTGCAAGCGCTGCTTCGCCCAACCGGCTGGGATCCGAGCCGACATCTCTGGACCAGCGAAGATGTCTCAGGGCAGCATCCAGAAGAGGGCAGGCCCCTCAGCTCGGTCGACGCCGGCTGGACCGAGGTCGACCGTTCGGACGAGATCCCGGTCGACTCGATCGCCACCTACCTACGGGTCTTCCGCCAGGCACCCGGTGCGGTTCGACTGGAGAAAGCCTGGACCAGGG
Source organism: Acidimicrobiales bacterium (assembly GCA_050633745.1). Classification (GTDB taxonomy): domain Bacteria; phylum Actinomycetota; class Acidimicrobiia; order Acidimicrobiales; family SZUA-35; genus JAHELU01. The sequence continues at coordinate 13,639 of JBOEHD010000105.1, read as the reverse complement.
GAGTGTCTGGTCGGATTGGTCCGGTACTGCTGATGCTGGAGGAAGAGGTTGGCTATGCCTTCCCGATTCTGGCCGCACTTACCAGTCACAAAGCGGTTAAATCGCTAGCTACGGCGCTCCGTGACAACCTCGATGCCGAACTGTCGGTCGTGGGCCTGCAGGTGAAACTACTGGCAGGGATGGTCTACGCAGGGAGTGTCGGCAACGATCTGCTTTCAGACGAACTGGCCATGGTGCTCAACACGGTTGTCCCGGGAATCGACCCGCGACTGCTGGCGGCCACCCGTCGCTTTGCCGGAGCACCTTCGGTGTCGGCCGATGTGCCGGAAGGGCTATCGACAAAGGAGGCGGCGGCGGTGCTGCTAGCCAAGGCGGCATCGAGCAGCCCGGCTGAGGTCAGCGAGATCACGATCGCCATGGTTAGCCCAACGCTCGACCCGGACGAGATCGTCGAAGTTGTCGTTTGGCTTTCGCTGCTGCAGACGCTGGCTCGCCTCTACAGTTTCTTCGAAGCCAAGTACCCGGCTATCGATGAGCTCACCGGCGAAGCGAACCAGCCCGGTCGCCGGGAACCGGTTGCGACCCGCAGTACAACTCCAGCCCCGGCCCTCCCAGAGGATCGAGTAGCTCGGTCCCAAGCGAACCCAGCTCGGCCAACGAGCTCCGCGGCGGGCAGGGAGACGATCCAGCGGCCGCAACATCCGAGCAGGCAAGCGTCTCACAACTCGACGGTGGTTCTTCAGCAGCGCACCGCCCACTAGGTAGGCGATGCTCGGCGGGCGTATGAAGCGCATTCGAGCGAGCTGACGATCGGAACGGGGAGAAGATCCAACCGTCAGCCTCGCTGATAGGGAAGTACCGTCCCTATCTGGCGCTGAGTCCCTCCGGCAGCTTGCCCTAGAACCACCTGGCCACGAATGTTCATAACGCTATTTACGAGGTCTTGCCCACCTATGCCGTTGGTGGAATTCGATCTCGCTCTATTTGTTATAGCGCGACCCCGGAGCGTTGTCAGGTTTTGCCGTGCTCGTTGCCAGCCGCTGGTCAAGATCACCTAGCTAGCGGAAGGCTCCGGGCGAACTGAACAGACCGCGCCGCCAGCGCCGCGGGGTCACCAGGGCGGCTCGGGGGTAATCCTCGAAGAGCCAACGAGCGAAATTGCTCCTGGTCCAATTGCTAGCTCCGGCGATGGTCACCGAAGCCTCGATCCCACCCTTCGAGGCCAGCACGCTCGATAGGGCGCCGGCCAGGCGGTGATCGCGCATCATGCCTCGCCGTAGCTCATCCTCGTAACCGGATCGGACTCGCTGGGCAAACTCATCCGAACCGCTGTCATCGGAACCGCTGTCATCGGAACTGCGGTCATCGGAACCGCTGTTACCGGAGCCAGATTCGGCGATCGACACCGCTGCTGCCCGGCCGGTCTCTAAGGCCTGGCCGATTCCCTCGCCGGTCATCGGGTCCGCTGCGGCCAGGGCGTCGCCGACAAATAGCACCCGCCCGTTGCTGAACGGCAACTTGCCCAGTCTGGCCGGAATGGGCCAGGCCCGGTGCGAGTCTTCCGGGGTCGCCGTCGGGCCAAGCGCCTCCACGACGTGGGGGCGGGCAAGAATATCGGCCCAGAGGCCTTTCATGGCTTGCACCGACTGTCCGGGCTTACGTAAGACGCCGAAGCCGACGTTGGCCGACCCATGACTCACGGGGAACGACCAGGCATACCCCGGCAGCAGGTCGGGCTCGAACCACACCAGCAGGTCTTTGTTGGCTCGGCCGGTCACGTTGTTGAAGTACTGGCGGAAAGCGTGCCAGTCGCCCCGATAGCCGTTGGTGTCGATGCCGAGCAGTTTGCGTGTCGGCGACCACATGCCATCGGCGGCGATGGCGTACCGGGCGGTGATGGAGAGCTGCGCTGCGGGCCCTGTGACGGTCGCCCTCACCCCCTCGTCGGTCTGCTGTAAACCGGTCAGCTCATGTCGCTGGTAGACCTCCGCCCCGACTTTGCCAGCCAGAGCGAGCAGTTCTGCATCCAGTTCACGGCGGCGGGCCACAGCGGCAAACGAACCCTGTGCATCGCTGGCGGGGGAGGGGAGCGGAAAGGCCCGCTCTCGGCCGCTCGGTGTTCGCACAAAGACATCTTCGATGATCTGCCAGCTGGGGACCGCAGCCGGATCGAGTCCGAGCTCATCGAGGTGACGAAGGGCGCCGGTGGTGAGTCCGTCGCCGCAGCACTTATCACGGGGAAAGGACGACTTATCGACGACGATGACGTCGAGCCCGCGGCCGACCGCCTCGATCGCCGCTGCAGCTCCGCCTGGTCCGCCGCCGATGATGAGAATGTCGGCTGAGAGGTCGTTCACGGCTGCCAAGGGTAGAGCTATCGGTGGCTAAAGGAAGAGCCGAGCGCCGAATGACCGAACGTCAGCCCGGAGGCAGGACTTCAGGTTCGCCCGGTTCCGGTTCGGGCGTCGTCGTCGGTGGGGTTGTCGGCGGCGGTGTCGTCGTCGGCGGGGTGGAAACCGCCGGTGGCTCCGGCTCTGGTTCTTCCTCTGGCGTTGTCGAGTTGCCGTTGCAGTCGAGACCTTCGCCTGGGCGGTAGAGGGCGAATACCGAGTCTTCGACTTCGGTGCCGTCGGGGAACGTAATGAGCCGAGGCGTAATGTCGATCCGGCATTGGCGATCGGATGAGCGCCTTCTCGGGAGCGCCTCGACCTCGAGGTGCTTGGTCGAGTAGAAGCTGACAGTGATCGACGTCGGGGTGTACTCGTTCCACACCAGAATGCCGTACTCAGAGTTGTTCTTGACCTTGAGGTCCGGGCGACGCCAGGAGATGGTTGCTTCGCGCCCTCGGGGGTAGCGGGAAATGTAAATCGAGTGCGATTGGTACTCCAGGAACTCCAGGCCGGCGAAGAACGCAGCGTTGAAGAACGTCGTTGCGTATTGGCTGATGCCGCCACCGACCTGCTTTTCAAACTTGCCGAGAGCGATGGCCCCATCGGCCACGAAACCCTTTTCAATGGTTCGCTGTCCGACATGGCCGTTCAGTGAGAGCTCTTCGCCGGGCCTGATGATGACACCCTGGGTCAGGTCGGCGAATCGTTGAATGTTCTTGACTCGGTTTTGGCAGCAGGCGTGGTTGGTGGTGAAGGTGCTGACCTCTTCGATGATGCCCAACGACTCGAGTTCGGAAATGCCCTCGGCATTGTCGGTGATGACCGCGTCGAGTTTGGCGGACCGCAGCGGTTGAACCTCGACGTCATCGCCGTCTTCGTCCTGCTCGGTGACCGTGCCGAGGATCGAGCGTCTGATGATCTTGCGCAGCACCTCGCCCGAACCTTCTTCGCAGCAGACAACCGATTCCGATGCAGGCAAGATGATCGGCTCGCCATCGACGATGGTGAACTTGGCCTGCTGATCCTCGGAACCGAGGGTTGGGAACAGCGGCTTGAGATCATCCAGGGCCTGCTGCTCATTGACGACCCAGTCGGCTTCGCCGTCTTCGACCGTCATCTCGATCCAAGACTTCAAGGTTCGCTGCGACACTTCGGCCTGATCATCCAACACTCGAACCGAGATCGGCTGCGAGGTTCGCTCGTTTATCTCGTCTGCAAGCTCGGTGACCGCATCGTTTGCAAGTTCAGGATTTGAGTCGAACGAGGCCAATTCGAGCCGGTAGGGCTCACCGGAATCGAGCAGTGCCCGCATCTGCTCGTCAACGCCATCGGTCTCAACCGCAAGACCGGATGACCCCGGGTTAACGACCATCTCTCCGCCCCGAAGCTCGAGGGTTGGCTCAACCGGTTTGTCCAACGTCGACACGACAACCCGCTGCACGGCAGCGTCGGTGGCCGCGCCGTCTACCAGATAGCGAGGTTCGATGTTCTCGCTGGTGAAGAGGCCGCCAAGCCAGAGGATCGGGCGGAGCGGTAGAAACCCGCCCCGTTTCGCTTCGAGCGCATCGTCGATCATGCCGTCTGCGTCGATGGCCGCACCGAACTCAACCGGATCGCTTGCGATCGTGTCCTCGCCAACGATGACGTCCAGTGGCTTCGCCGCAAGGTCGTCGGTCAGGCCATCGGTCGTCTCGGTTAGTGCCTCTCGGTCGAGCCCGGCAACGTCGATCGACGCCATCTTGACGCCTCGCATGGCCTCGCCACGGTGGGCCAGCGCATCGAGGCCCCCGACCAGTGCTAGCAGCAGATAGGCGCCGACCACGCCGCCAACGAGCAGTCGTGCGATCGGAAGTGAGCGTGTCGACTCGGTCTTGTTGTCGACGGTGACGGTGGCCGCTCCCGAAGTCTTTACCTCGGTGGTTGCTTCCTTCACCGGGAAGGTGGGTGGCGCCGGGTGCTCGGTCTTGGCCGTCAGTTCGGCGAGGCCCGCCGCGCTGACGTCGACGGTTTCTCCGTCGGCCTCTTTGGTGTCGCCGTTCTTGGCGGTGGCGGTCTTTTTGCTGTCGGACGTAGCGCTGTCGGACTTGGCGGTGTCTTCAGCCTTAGCGTCGGACCTGTCGCCGTCTTCGGTCTTGGCGTCGCTCTTGTCGCTGTCCTCAGTCTTGGTATCGCCGTCGGTCTGGCTGCTGTCGCTTTCGTCACCGTCTGCGAGCTCGTCGAGGGCGTTGAGGTCGATAGCCGTCTCGACGTCGACTACGTCGCTTGCATCCTCGTCAGCGGAATCATCGTCATCGGCGGAGGCGTCGTCACTGGCGCTGTCGTCGGCGGAATCGTCGTCGGCGGTGCTGTTCTTGCCGACGGCTTCGTCGGCCAGCTCCTCATCTTCATCTTCGTCTTCGGTTGCGCTGTCCGTAGCGCTTGCCCCATCGCTGTCTGCATTTTCATCTACATCAGCTTCGGCATCAGCATCAGCGTCTGTGTTGCCGCCTGCCAACTCGCCGGATGACTCTTCGGCTGCAGCCAGGAGCTCGGCCATGATGTCGGACATGTTCTGACCGGTGACCTGGTCGCTGCCCTCTATCGATTCTGCCTCTGAGAGCCACTGTTCGACCGAAAGCAGATCGGCGTCCTCTTCGGGGTCTAGCCCGTTCGCCGCGCTGTCGTGGTTCGAGCCGTCGGTGTCGTCGCCGGAACTGTCGGTGTCGTTGGTAGGGGAGCTGCCGTTGGCCGGTTCGGCGTCGATCAGGCTGAAGGCGTCGTCGGCGTTGGGCTCCGCGGGTGTATCGACAAGCTCGTCGCCCTCTATCGATTCTGATGGCTCCATGCCGTCGCCGTCCCTTATTCTCCTGCTCATTGTGCCACCGGGAGGGCGGAGAATGAGTTCATGCGCGCCGTCGCCGCGAACAATCTATCCTTCGGTCGCCAGAGCTTCCTCGGGGTTCTTTTTAGCCTTAGGAGTCAATTGTGACATGATCAGAAGCCAGGGCGGTGGAGATCCATCTCTCTGTTGCCTATTTGCTTGTCTAGCTCGATGGTTCGCCGGAAGCCAGGTCGGTATTCCACTGATCACGGTGAAGGTTGCCTTCACGCTCGGGCCCTCGGCGAGCGCAATGAACTAGGTCCTGCAAATTGGGTCCTGAAACCAAGTCCTGAATAACCCCTACGGAGTTCTAAATGAGTGGATTGTGTGACGGAAGAATAGCGATCGTGACCGGCGCCGGTCGTGGCATTGGCCGCGAGCATGCGCTGATGTTGGCCAGCCATGGCGCCAAGGTTGTGGTCAACGACCTCGGTGGCGAGGTCGACGGCAGCGGGGGCACGCTTTCGCCTGCTCAGGAAGTCGTCGAAGAGATCAAGGGCATGGGTGGCGAAGCCATCGCCAACGGTGACGATGTCTCGGACTGGGAAGGTGCCCAGCGCATGGTCAACATGGCCGTTGAGACCTTCGGCGGTCTCGACGTTGTCGTCAACAATGCAGGCATCCTTCGGGACCGTATGTTGGCCAACATGACCGAAGCGGAGTGGGATGCGGTCATCAAGGTGCACCTCAAGGGCACGTTCGCTCCTGCTCGTTGGGCTGCTGCCTACTGGCGGGAGCGAGCCAAGGCTGGCGAAACCAACACCGGCCGGATTATCAACACCAGCTCGGTGTCCGGCATCTACGGCAACCCGGGGCAGACGAACTACGGCGCAGCCAAAGCCGGTATCGCTGCGTTCACCGTCATCGCGGCCCAGGAGATGCATCGCTATGGCGTGACGGTCAATGCCATCGCCCCCGGTGCGCTCACCCGCATGACCGAGAACCTCGGCATGGGATCGATGGACGAAGAGGGCAAGGCAGCGATGCATCCGCAATGGATCGCTCCGATCTGCACCTGGCTGGCAAGCACCGAGTCCTCAAACGTTACCGGTCGGGTATTCGAGGCCAGCGGCCGCGTGCTCGGTATCGCTAACACCTGGCACCGCGGCCCGACGGTTGAACCGGTCGGTGACCCGAGCGAGATCGGACCCCTCGTCCAGCAGCTCATGGCCGAAGGCCAGCCCAATAGCGACATGCAGGGTGCACCGAAGACCGGCCCTGGCTTCCCGACTCCGTACTAAGCAGCGGTAGCGAAGCGAATCAACCCGATAACCCACGAACCGATGGTTCGGAAAGGATGAGACAATGCCTGTCAACCCAGAAGCGGTAGGCGCAAAAGGTGAGCCCCGCCGAGCATCGTGGGACGCTGACGCCTGCTTGCTGTACGCCCTCGGGATCGGCGCCGGGGTGGCTGACCCGGTCGGCGAGGAGCTGGAGTTCACCACCGAAAACACGCGCGGAGTCGATCAGAAGGTCTTCCCCACGTTTGCTGTCGTCGCCGGCTTCAACGGCAAAGGTGGCCGCTCGGCGATGGGCCAGGCTGGCACCTGGGACAATCGGATGTTGGTCCATGGCGAACAGGGCATCAAGCTCCTGCGTCCGCTGCCTACCACCGGCGAAATCGACATGGTCGATGAGATCACCGGAATCTACGACAAGGGTAAGGGAGCGGTCGTAGCCAGCAAGATGGTGGCGACGACGGTCGACGACGGCGAGCCGCTGTTCGAGACCACCTCTTCGGTGTTCATCATGGGTGAGGGCGGCTTCGGCGGCGACCGTGGACCGACCGAGAAGGCCAACGTGGCTCCCGACCGCGACGCCGACTATGAGGTGACCTACCAGACCCGCCCCGACCAGGCGCTGCTGTATCGACTGTGCGGCGATCGCAATCCGCTGCACTCAGACAAGCAGTTCTCCGACGTTGGCGGCTTCCCCAAGCCGATCCTTCACGGTCTTTGCACCTACGGGTTTACCGGCCGGGCGCTGCTTCACACCCTGTGTGACTCTGCGCCGGAACGCTTTACCTCTATGGAGGGCCGTTTCAGCTCACCGGTCATGCCTGGCGAGGCGCTCACGGTCAAGGTTTGGAACGACGGCGATGGCAAGGCCATCTTCCAGACCGCGGGTGACGACGGTCGAGTGGTGATCGACAACGGCGGCGTCACGTTCAGCTAGAGCGAGACTCTGCCAGCTAGTTCAAGAAACGACGCGAGATCGGGCGGTCAGAACAGTTTCTGTTGTGGCCGCTCGATGCCGCGCAGCTCGTCGTAGTCCACCTCGACCCAGTCGATCCTGCGATCGCTAGCCAGGGTCTTTGCCTGCAGTTTGATCTCCTGGGCAACGAACATGCCCCGAACGGGAGACAGGTCGGGCTGCCGGTTGAGGAAGTCGAGGTAGCGGGTTAGCTGCTCGACCCCGTCGATTTCGCCCCGTCGTTTGATCTCCACTGCGACGACCTGGTCATCGGCGTCACGGCACAGCAGGTCGACCGGCCCGATTTCGGTGGGGAACTCTCGACGCACCAGCTTCATGCCCTCTTCCAGACGCTCCGGCTCGACCGCAAGCAGTTCCTGGAGGTGGGCCTCGACGCCGTCCTTCTGCAGGCCGGGATCCTCACCGAGCTCATGGGCCACATCGCTGTAGACCTCATGGATGGTGATGGTCAGTGCCTCCCCTTTTGGGTTGGTCACGATCAGCTCATCTTCGTTCTCGATCAGCAGGTTTGGGGCGGTCATCCAGTTCATGGGCTTGTAAGCGCCACCATCGGAGTGAATGGCCACACAGCCATCGGCCTTGACCATGATCAGACGGGTAGCCCGGGGGAGATGAGCGGTTAGGCGACCGTCGTAGTCGACGGTGCAATCGGCAATCAGAAGTCGCACCCTGTTGTGTGTAGCAGGTTTTCAGATGCCAGCGGTTACTAGTCGGCCACTGCGATCAAGACCTGGTTCGAGATTTAGTCCCGGCCCTGGTGTCAGCACCAGTCCCGGATCTAATCCCAGACCTAATCCCAGGCCTAATCCCAGACCTAATCAAGGTGTCGGCCGCTGAGTCGTTTCTGGATGAGCGCCCGACGCTCCTGTAGCTCGGCGTAAGTCAACCGGTCGGTGGTCGCGGGATCGACGCCAAATCCGGCTTTCACACCGTCGAGGTCCAAATCCCAGCTCTGCTGAGCCATGCCAAGCTGAGCGGCGATCGTCGACCCATGGGTGGTCGCGAAGTGGGTTGCCACCTCTGTGACCGCGGCGAACATGTCGAGCTCGGGAGCCAGGGTGGCGATGGCCCCATCGATGAAGATGAGGTTCTTGATGTAGAGCATCAGCGACTTCGGTAGCCGGGCGCCGTATCCCAACAGCGCCTTGACCACCTGCTGCACCTCTTTGACCAGTTCGTCTGGAGCCAGCTTCGTTGGGTCAATTGGCGGGCCATCGAGCTTTAAGTCGGCGATCACCGCATCGATATCGGTATCGGCTGGCAGCGCGCCGAGATCTCGGAGGGCCGCGACCTGGCCCTTCACGTCGTTTGTGGTGGCGGTCATCATCATGCGAAGAAAAGCAGACCGTTCGTCTTCGGTCAGCCGCCCGGTGATGCCAAAGTCCATCAGCGCAGTGCGTCCATCTGGCATCACAAAGAGGTTGCCACCATGGAGATCGCCGTGGAACACGCCGTGGAGGAAGGCGCCTTCGAGGAAGCCGATCATGCCGGTGCGGATGACCGCCTGGGTGTCGACTCCGGCTTCCTTCATGCCAACGACGTCGTTGAAGTTGAAGCCATGCAGACGCTCCATAACCAGGACTCGCTTGGTCACGTACTCGGGGTGGGGGCGAGGCACTACAAAGCCCCGCTGATCGAGTTTGACGAACACCTCGGCTACGTCGAGCATGTTTGCCGCTTCAAGCCGGAAGTCGAGCTCTTCGATGATGGTCTCGGCGAACAATTCGACCAGTGCTGGCGGGTTGGCCAGCGCGGCGACCGGTATCCGGCCGACGAGGAACGGGGCGATCCAGCTCAGTACTCGGAGATCCTTGCGGACCAGCGCGTCGATACCGGGGCGCTGAACCTTGACCACCACTTCCTCACCGCTGTGAAGCACCGCGCCGTGAACCTGAGCGATGGACGCCGCGGCCAGCGGCGTCTTGTCGAACGAAGAGAAGACCGTGTCGAGCGGCTGGCCGAGCTGTCCCTCGACCGCAGCCACCACCTGGTCGTAGTCGACGGCGGGGACCTGATCTCGGCATTTCTTGCACTCGGCGACCAGTTCGGCGGGGAACACTCCCTCGCCTGCGCTGATGATCTGGGCCAGCTTGATGTATGTCGGCCCCAGCTTTTCGGCGGCGATCCTGATCCGCAAAGCTAGTCCTGATTTGGAATTCGAACCCCGCCGGTCGAGCAGGTACCACAGCCCGATGGCTCGACCGAGCACCAAAATGACGGTGAAGGCTCGGCCAGCCGGCGGGATACGGGGAGGTTTGGTCAGACCGGGCAGCTGGCGCTGCTGCTCCCGGCGCAGGATCTTCACCACCCGCTTCCACTTGAGCTCGTTTGTGGCGAGGCTCCATGGCGGATTGTCGGAGAACGACCCGAGGTGCAGGTCATCGGGGTCAGCGGCTTTGGAAGCGGAATCTAGCGGTGGTCTGAGGCTCATATCTCCTATCAGTTTGGTGCACCAAACTACGAAGCGGTGGGTCGGGCTACACAAATCCCCTCCGGCCGCGCTGCGGTTTCGCTGCCACCTTTCGATGGCTCCGGTTTGCAGGCCGCCGTGGCCTGCCGGCCGCTATGGCTTTCTTGCCAGGAACGAGTAGCCGTAGACCTGAAAGGAGCGGGCGTTTTTTTCGCCACCGGCACCGAGAAAGGTGTCGACTGGTTCGCTGATTTCAACGTCGACGAAGCCGACCTCTTCGAGCATGTTGGTCCAGCCTGCACACGGCAGGCCCCCGGCGATTCAACCGGTCCACAGATCTATCTCTGCTTTCGCCTCCTCCGGGACCTCGGCACCGTTGGCGATATCGGCGAATTGAATCGTCCCTCCGGGACGCAGTACGCGGAAGGCCTCGTCAAACGCCACCCGCTTCGATGGACAGAGATTGATGACGCCGTTGGCGATCACAACGTCGGCCCAGCCGTCTTCAACCGGGAGGTCTTCCAAGAAGCCGGCTCGGAACTCGACGTTTTCGACTCCCATCTCCGCCGCGGTGGCCGTTGACTTCTTAAGCATTTCCTCTGTCATATCGATGCCGATCACCTTGCCGGTTGGGCCGACATCGGCGCCGGCAAGGAAGCAGTCGAATCCTGCGCCAGATCCCAGATCGACCACCTTTTCGCCCTGAACCAGGTCCCGCATGGCGAAGGGGTTGGCGACGCCTGCGAATGACTCGACGGCGGCATCCGGCAGGGCATCGACCTTGGCGGTGTCGTAGCCAAGGCTGGCAGCCAGGCCTCGTCCGGTATGGAAGTGAAAGTCGCCGTCTGGGGTCTCGACCACCTCGGCGTACTTCTTCTTGATCTCACCTCGTAGTTCTTCTCTGTCGACGGACACACTCATTGTCGTACTCCTTCTCGGTTTCTCATGGGGTATGCATCCATCTTCTGCAAAATTTGTCGGCCAAGCATGAAGGAATCATGGAGAAAGTCGGGAAGCCTGCGACCCGAAGTACAGAGCCTGTACCCAGCTGCGACCAGAATTGCCGCTGGCCATTAGGATCGGAGGGTGACCGAATCAGCAGAATCCACCGCACCGGACCAGAGCGGACCTGCGGTAGCAGGACGAAATCCGGAGGGGGAGAAGCAGGCCGGGCGCTCGCTCGACGCCGCGACCAGCGAGGCCATCGATCTTGCATTGAAATTGGCCCCCGAGGTGGCCGATGCTCCGTCGGCGGTTGAGGCTGAACGGGTTATCGATGTGGCCTTTGCTTCGGTTTCGGAGGCCACGTTCGCCCGTAAGCGGGTCAATGCTGCTCTCAGCGTCCACGAGTGGCTCGGTGAGATAGCGGTGTGGGTTTGGCAGGCCGACACCCACAAGCGTGCTCCGCTGTCGCAGCAGGGCCGCGAGCGTGGCTTTGAGCTCCGTCTGGAGCAGGCCTCTAAGTCGGTTTGATACAGCGGTCGGTCTGATACCGCGGTCGGTTTAGAACTGCGGTGGTTGTTTTGCCCGCAGCGCTTTAACACCCTTGCGGTAATCGGCATGGCCCATCATTTTCGTCAGCAACTCGAGAGACTCATCGACAGAGGTGCCGACGCCGCGATGCTGGTCGAGGTAGACCTGCTGGCGCGAAGCCTGCAGTGAGCCGGCCGAAACCGACGAGGCCAGCATCTCGGCATACTCCATCGTTTTGTCCAGCAGGTCCTCGGCCGGATGCAGCTGGTTGATCAGCCCAAGCTCGTAAGCCTCGTCGGTCAGGAATACTCGCGAGGTCAGCAGCAGATCCATCGCCCTTGTGAGACCGATGTGGCGTGGGAGCAGCCACGACAACCCGAATTCCGGTGGCAGGTTTAACTTGCCATGAGCGGTTGTCAGCTTGGCCCCCGGCTTAGCGAAGCGCAGATCGGCGTAGCAGGCCAGGGCCAGCCCCACCCCGGCCGCAGGGCCGTTGATGGCGGCGATCACCGGTTTGGTGAGTCCAAAGTGGAAGCTCAGTTGGTGATCGAACTCCTCGTGCAGGCCGAAGCCGACATGCTGAGCCGATTCGCCACTCTCACTGCCACCGCCACTCTCACTGCCACCGCCACTCTCACTGCCAGCGCCACTGTCACTCACGCTGCCAGGGGGCGAGGGTTGCTGGTCGCCCGCGGCGGCTAGGCCGTCGTCGTAACTGCCCCGCTCGGCGTGGCCTTCGAGGGCATCGGTGTCACCGCCGACGCAGAAGGCCGAGCCTTCGCCGGTTACCACCGTGACCCGTACCGCATCATCGTTCTCGGCGTTGGCGATGCAGTGCTTGTACTCGGCGTGCATGCGGCCGGTCCACGCGTTGGCCCGGTGCGGCCTGCTGAGCGTTATCAGCGCTGTCCTGTCGATGACCTGATAGGTGGTTGCTCGAAGCTCCATGCCGTCGATGGTAGGCCGCAGCAGCGGGCCAGAAGAAAAGGACTAGTCGTCCGGGCTGTTGAGAATCTCCAAGCAGCGCTCGGCCCATTCCTGCCGGCAGATCAACAGATCGGGCAGGTAGACATCGTCGTTGTTGTAGATCATCGGGGAGCCGTCTAGCCGGGAACAATGCAGGCCTGCTGCAAGTGCCACCGCTACTGGCGCGCACGAGTCCCACTCGTACTGGCCACCGGAGTGCGCGTAGATGTCGGCTTCGCCCTTCACCACGGCCATGGCCTTGGCTCCGGCCGATCCCATCTCGATGTACTCAGCGTCGAGCTTGTCTGCCAGTCGGACCGCAGCAGGCGGCCGGCGGGTGCGGCTGACGATCACGCGCGGCTTTGGGCCGTCGGCGACCGGGAGAACCGGTGCCGATTCGGTGCTCAGGGTGAGGTCCTCACCCGGTAGGGCAACTGCGCCTACTACCGGCACGCCACCGATCACCAGTGCGATGTGAACCGCCCAGTCGATGCGGGGATGTTCGCTGAACTCTCGGGTGCCATCGAGCGGATCGACGATCCAGGTTCGCACCGCGTCGAGGCGTGCTTTGTCGTCCTTGCCCTCTTCGGACAGAATCGCATCGTCGGGACGTTCGGTGGTGAGGGTCTCCATGATGAACTGGTGAGCCGCGAGGTCGCCGGCGTCCTTCATCTCTTTCGGATCGACCCCGTCGGCCACCATGGTGGCTCGGAGATCGGACAGCAGCTTGCCGGTATCGGTGGCCAGGCGAGTGGCCAGGGCGTGGTCTTGGGCGGTGGCGTCTTCTGGGGTGGCGTTCACGGCAGCCACGATACTGGCGGCGTCGCTCATGCCGTCAGAAGTACCGAGTTGGGTACTCAACCCTTTACCGGTTCGCCGTGGGGGAACTCGGCCTCGGTGTAGCACTCCAGGTGAAACTGTTCGACCCGCTGCCATGCTCCGCCCTTGTACACGTTGCAGATGACCTGCTGATCGCGGTGGCGGGCCCGAAACTTGACCCGTTCTTGGCAGTGCGGGCACTCGGCTGCACTGCCTGCTTCGATCAGCTTGACGACCGCTCGGCTCTCCCACACCTGCGGTGGCGCAGGTGCGGTTGAGCCTTTCGGAGTCTTGCTGCCGGACTTTTCCTTCTTAACCGCGTCGAGGGCGGTCGATGAACTGGACGCCATCGTGACCTATCGGCAGCGACATGCAGTCTTTTAGGCCAATCGGGTCAGGTACGGCGATGCTCGATCTAGCGGGTCAGCGGCTTGTAGGTCATGCGGGATGGCACGGCCTCATCGCCCAGTTCCTTCATCCGGAACGCCTCGTACTCGGAGAAGTTGC
>JBOEHD010000104.1:9764-29592 GCA_050633745.1 Acidimicrobiales bacterium | reverse complement strand
AGGCCCTGAGTAAGTTAGGGGTATGTCCTTGACGAGTCTCAACGCTCGTCTGGATGGCCGAGTGGTGGCAACGGATCTAGACCGAGCTTTACAAATGTTGACCGAGGCCGAGCAGTTGCGTTCTCACGCGGCGGTGTTGCTTGGCGGTCTTGATGGTGCCGGGCTTTCCCGGTGGTTGGGTTACGTCTCACTGGAACGTCTTGTCGCTCACCGGACCGGGTGCGGGAACCGTGAGGCTTGGCGGTTGACCAGGGTCGCCCAGCATCTCGACCGATTCGAAGCCACCGCCGCGGCGTTGCTGGCTGGTCGGATCGGTTGGGCTCACGCCGAGGTCTTGGCCAAGACGGCTTGCGGTTTCACCGATGCCTATGCCCACGATGAGCCGGAGTTGGTGGCTGCGGCCGAGGCCAACGAGGTCGAGCGGTTGGAACAGATCTGTCGGCTGTGGCGGGCCCGGGCCGATGCCGAGGCTGCGGCCCGCGATGCTGAGCATCGGTTCGATCGGCGGGGTGTCTGGTTGCAGTTCGCCTTCGACGGGTCGTGTCACGGGCGGTTGGCCTTGGACGCTGACGGGGCCGAAATCGTTGCCTCAGCCCTAGAGACCAAACCCGACCCAATCACGCCTTATGGCGAAGCTCGATCAACGGTACAACGGCGAGCTGATGCGCTGGTAGAGATCTGCCAGGGCGGAGGAGACGGTGCCCGACTGGCGGGCAGAGCCGCTGTTGATGTGGTCATCGATGTTGAGACCCTCGCCGGAGCTAACGGTTCAATCGAACGTATGCGGGCCGAGCTGGATCATGGCGGGCCGATCACCGGTCCGGGGCTCGAACGTTTACTGTGCGACGCATCCTTCAGGGCACTAATCACCGATGGCCCACGGACCGTACTGGCCTACAACCGGGCCACCCCCGCAATCCCGCCAGGTCTAAGACGCTCTGTACAAATCCGCGATAGGCAGTGCACATTCCATGGCTGTGACCGCCCCTGGCACTGGTGCGATCTACACCACATCGTTCCTAGAAGTCGGGGCGGGCCGACCACCGCCGAAAACCTCACACTGCTATGCCGGTTCCACCACACCCTGACCCACGAGGGAGGCTGGCAACTGAGCCGAGCACCCGACGGCCACATCCTCGTAAGCCGGCCTTAAACCACGAGCCCGGCAAGACTCACAGGCCAAACCCCTCGCCCCAACCCCGATGCGAGGGCGCTGGCGCGCTCTCGGCGGGCGTTCGAGGGACGGTCGCGACTAGCGTCGAGTCGATGTCTGGAACCGAACCTGAACTGCACTACGAACTCGCAGGTCCCGAGGGTGGTACACCGGTGGTGTTTACCCATGGTTTCCTCAACACCGGCGATATCTGGTCCGAGGTGGTCGACGAGCTCGACGGTTCGGTTCGAAGCCTGACGTGGGACCTGCGAGCCCATGGCCGGTCACAGGCTCCAGCACCGGGGCTCTATAGTCGAGATCACGCCCTAGCCGATCTGGGTCGCATGCTCGATGTCGCTGGACGACCGGCGATTCTTGTCGGGCATTCACTCGGCGGCTACCTGTCGTTGGCCCACACAATTCTTTCGCCAGACGATGTCGCCGGCTTGGTGCTTGTAGCGGCCGGCCCCGGCTTTCGTAGCCCCGACAGCCGGGAGCAGTGGAACGATTCGGTTCGCATCATGACTGCCCAGGCCCGAGGCCGTGGCGACGACTTAGCCGAGGGCATGGAGGAGATCTCGATGCACGTCGATTCGATGGTGATGGACCGCCTGACCGAGATCACCGCACCGGTTTACACCGTGGTCGGCGAACGCGACCAGCAGTTCCAGGCCTCAGCTGCGGTGTTCGATAAGAACCTCGACGTGAAGCGTCGGGTGCAAGTGCCAGACGCCGGCCACATGGTCCAAGTCAAACACCCGGCCCCGGTGGCCGAAGCGATCCGTTACATGGTCGACCTAGCATCCGGCAGCGGCTCCTAGCCGTGACCCGAGCATCTTTGTGAGTGGCATAGGCGGGGGGACGGCGAATCTCTAGAACGACTTGGGTCTTCCTGGTTACTGCGGTGACAGCGGTGCTGTCTCTGGTCGCGGTAGCGCTTGGCGGTCTGCCGATGCTGGCTGGCTTGGCCGTCGTGCTGGCCTGCATCATGGCCGCGCTGCCAAGCGATGCTCGCCGTTACCTATTGCGACGGACCGGGCGGGTGGCGGTCACGGTGTTCTTGGCCATGGCGGTTATTTGGATGCTGGTCCACAACTATCCCGACGCTTCGCGCGACACGCCGACCGGGGTTGTACCCGCTATGGAGCGATACGTGGAGTGGATGGCGGACGTCGTGTTCGGCGAGTTCGGCGACTCGACCTATAGCGAGACGGTCACCGAAGGCATGGCTAGGACGATCCCGATCTCCACTCAGCTGATGCTCTACAGCCAGGTCATCGCATTGCTGGTGGCGGTGCCCGGAGCGATATACGGCGCCCGATTCCGAGGCCGATTCATCGACATCGGTTTCCGCTCGCTCGGGATCCTCGGTATAGCGCTGCCGATCTTCATCATCGGCCCCCTGTTTCAGTACGGGCTCGGCGTCGGCGATATTGATCTGATGGGGCTGTCGTTCGGATGGAAAGTGTTCCCGGTCGGTCGTTACATCCCATTTGGCGAAGATCCGGTTGAACACTACCGGTCGTTGGCCCTGCCATGCCTGACGCTTGGTTTGACCACAGCCGCCACATACATGGTTTTGCTACGGTCGGAGATTTTGCAGCAGCTACCACTTGAGCATGTGCTGCTAGCTCGTTCCAAAGGTGTGCCGCCCGGTCGCATCATCCGGCAACACGCGGTGCGCCCCGCGGCCCCGAGTGCGGTTGCTGCGGTCGCCGCTCAGTCGAGTCTGATTTTCGGCAACCTGCTGATCATCGAACGCATCTTCATCATGCCCGGCTTCGGCGACTACGTGCTGATCGCCATAGGCCGACGGGACGACCTCGCCGTGGTCGGGGCGCTGTTTGTCATCGCCGTAATCCTCGGCCTTATCAACCTTATAGCCGACGCCATACTGCTGGCCATCGACCCCCGCCTCAACAGTTAGCTCGGATCACCCGCGGCCTCGCGCCGGTTAGATCGACTGGATTTCCTGGATGAGATCGGGCGGCACTTCGGTCGGCACTCCGCCTGCGCCGAGCGAGATGCTTTCGCTGAGGCCGCCGAACCGTTCGGTGATGGCGCCGACCAGTTCGTCGTGACGGCCGACAGCGGCGAAGAGCCTGACCACGTCATCTGAGATGAGGTCGGACATCTGGTCCCAGCCGTCGTTCTTTGAGAGATGATTGAGCTGTTCGCCCAGCTCCAGCAGGTCGTGCTGCTCAAGCACCGGCCAATAGGCCCTGGTCGATCCGTAGAACCCGATCCGGTAGCGAACCCAGTCCATCGCTTCAGCCACCGCGGCATCGTCGGCGCCGGTGCAGATGAAGCCGCCACCGTAGATGGCCAACTCGGAGCGGTCACGACCTCGCTGATCGAGTCCGGCCTGTAGCTGCGGCATGACCGCGGCCTCGATGTAGTCCCGGGTGCAGAATCCATGCAGCCGCACCCCATCGGCCACCCGGCCAGCAACCCGAAGCATGCCCGGTCCGACCGCAGCCAGGGTGATCTTCGGCGGGGGCGAGTCGAGCGGCTCGGGCGTGAAGTTCGGTGTCATCAGACTGAACTGATAGTGCTCGCCCTGGTAGCTGAGTTGCTCGCCGGTTTCCCAGGTGTTCCAGATGGCCCGGATCGACTCGACGTACTCCTGAAGCCGGGGAGCAGGTGCCGACCATGGCACGCTGAACCGTCGAATGTTGTGGCCTCTGACCTGGCTCCCAAGCCCCAGCTCAAAGCGCCCACGCGACGCCTTCTGGAGGTCCCAGCTGACGCTTGCCGCCATCATCGGGCTGCGAGGAAAGGCGATAGCCACGCTGGTAGCCAGCTCGAGTCGGGTAGTGGTTGTCGCCGCGATGGCCAGCGGCAGAAACGGGTCGTGGCGATTCTCCTGGGTGTTAACCGCGTCGAAACCGTCCGCTTCGAGCTTGGCGGCGAGGTCGCCAACGGTTTGAAGATCGGCGTTTGGTAGCGAGGTCTCGACTCTCATCTGCCGATCCTACGCAGTCGTCGTTGCTCGATACCAGCCTGGCTGTCGACCCTCGGGGCGGGCTGGCCGGTCCCGGCCTGCGAACTGTCTCTGGCCGGGGCACCGGGACTAGTCTTTCGGCCATGTCTGAAGAGGTTTCGAAGAAGAACACTGAGCCACTACGAATCGCCAACGCCAGCGGCTATTGGGGCGACGACCTCACGGCGCTAAAGCGCCAGATCGAGGGCGGTCCGGTCGATGTGATCACCATGGACTTCCTGGCTGAGATCACCATGTCGATCCTCCAGAAGCAGGTCCAGCGCAACCCAGACACCGGTTACGCAGTCGACTTTGTCGACCAGCTAGACGAGGTCATGGCTCAGGCCATGGAGAAGAACATCACCATCATCGCCAACGCTGGCGGTGTTCGACCGCTGGCCTGTGGCGAAGCGATCGTGTCTAGGGCCAAGGCTCTCAACCTCGACCCTCGGGTCGGGGTGGTAGCGGGTGACGATCTGATGGATCGCATCAACAAGTGGCATGACGATGGCGTCGACATGTCCAACATGGACGACGGTCGTGCCTTCGGCGACGTCATCGAGCATGTCTCAAGCGCCAACGCCTATTTCGGCGCTGTCGGCGTCGTGCGAGCACTAGATGAGGGAGCCAAGTTCATCGTGACCGGTCGGGTGACCGACACCGGCATCACCCTGGCCCCGATGATTCACCACTTTGGCTGGGCCACCGACGACTGGGATCGACTGGCCGCAGGCATCATCGCAGGCCACATCCTGGAGTGTGGAGCGCAGAGCACCGGCGGCAACTTCACCGACTGGCGAGACGTGCCATCGTTCCACAACGTCGGCTACCCGATCGTCGAGGTATACGAAGACGGCTCGTTTGTGGTCACCAAGCACCCGAATACCGGCGGGCTGATCAACGTCGCCACCATCAAGGAGCAACTGGTCTACGAGATGGGCGACCCGTCGGCCTACCTGACCCCCGATGTTGTGGTCGACTTCGGTTCGATTCAACTGGAAGACGACGGCCCCGATCGGGTTCGGGTTTCGGGCATCCGGGGCGCCGCTCCTACCAGCCTGCTGAAGGTCTCGATGAGCTACAGCGATGGTTACAAAGCATCGGGCGGAGTGATCGTCTGCGGTCCCGACGCCAAGGGCAAGTCCGACATGTTCGGCGAAATCCTATGGGGTCGCCTGCCCGAGTTTGAGGATTCGCTTACCGAGGCGGTCGGGGCCAACGCCACCTGGGGTCCGCTGTCACCGAGCGATAACTCGCCTGAGGTTATGGCCCGCTTCGGCGTGCGTGACCACGATCGAGCTAAGGTCCGTGAGTTCTCAAAGATGTTGCCCGCCATGGTTCTTTCCGGCCCTCCCGGAGTTGGCGTCATCGGTGGCCGACCCGCGGTTCAAGATGTTGTGGCCTACTGGCCGTGCCTGATCCCTCGGGATCTCTGCGAGGCCGAGGTAGTGGTGATGGGTGGTGGTGATCGGGTCGAAGCGACCATCGCACTCGAAGGTGAAACCGGAGTCGGCCGAGTGGAGAACGCCGGGAGCGGTCCGGGCGCCGGCGATGCCGAGACCCCGGCCCTTTCCGGCGAAATGGTCACCGTCAAGCTCGCCGATTTGGCCCACGGCCGTTCGGGAGACAAGGGCGACACCTGCAACATCGGAGTCATCGCCCGCCACCCAGCGCTGTACTCGTGGCTGGTAGACACCATCACCGCCGACCGGGTGAAGAAGGCCTTCGAAGGTATCTCCTTTGGGGAGGTTGAACGGTTCGAGGTGGCCAACATCGGAGCTATCAACTTCCTGCTCCACGAATGTCTCGGTGGCGGCGGCACCCTCAGCCTCCGTATCGATGCGCAGGGCAAGACCTACAGTCACGCGCTGCTTAACATCGACGTCGAGATCGATCGCTCCCTGGCGGCACTAGTCGGCGCAGCGTGAGAACCGTGCAACGGTGACAGACACCGCAGACAAGGGTGACACCGGCGCCGCTCCGGTGACCGGTGACGAAGTCGCGGTAGGAAACGGCATCGACTCTCGCCGGGCCTGGCTGGTGGTCATTGCCGCCTTCTTCTCATCGTTCATCAGCCTCGGCATCGCCTACAGCTTCGGCGCCTTCTTCAGTGAGATGGCGGCCGACTTCGACACCACAAAGGGAGCCACCGCGGTGATCTTCGGGATCACCACCTTCGCCTTCTTCTGGCTGAGCTTGATCACCGGTCGAGCGGCTGACGTCTGGGGACCCCGGCCCGTGCTACTGGTCGGCGCGGCGGCGCTGCTGATCGGGTTAGTCGCTACCAGCCGGGTCGATTCGTTGACCGTCGGTTACGTGACCTACGGGGCCGGGGTGGGCATCGCTGCCGCCTGTGGCTACATCCCGATGGTGGCCGCCGTCGGCGGTTGGTTTATCCGCAGTCGAGCGACAGCAGTCGGCTTGGCGGTAGCTGGAATCGGTGCCGGCACGCTTGTCATGTCGCCGGTATCGGCCACCCTCATCGAGCGTTACGGCTGGCGAGACACCTTCGTGATCCTTGGTGTGGGCGGCTCGGCGGGCATGGTGATCTGTTCATTCCTGGCAGCGCGGCCGCCGAACCTGCAGGGCCCTCAGCCGGCCCGCTTCGGTGAGGCCTTCCGCTCGCCGATCTTCCGGCGTTTACATCTCTCAGGACTCTGCTCCGGGTTGGCGTTGTTTGTGCCGTTCGTCTTCGTCGGGCAGTACGCGAAAGAACAGGGCGCCGAGTCGGTGGCCGCCGCGGTTCTCGTCGGTGTTCTGGGCGGAGCGAGCGTGTTGGCCAGAATCGGTTTTGGTGGTGCGGTGCGACGGTTCGGATCGGTGCGGTTGTACCGGTCCTGCTTCGTGATGCTGGCTGCCGGGTTCCCGATCTGGCTGGTGGCAGGGGAGTCGTACGGGTTGCTTGTGGTCTTCGTGATCGTGCTCGGCGTCGGCTACGGCGGCTTTGTAGCGCTCAGCACGATCGTGTTGGCCGAGCGGTTCGGTGTTGTCGGCCTTGGTTCGGTTATGGGTCTGTTCTACACATCGCAGGGCTTGGGTGGGCTTATCGGACCTCCAACCGCAGGCTGGCTAATCGATGAGACCGGCGGCTACGCCACTGCGATCGTTATCTGCTGCGGATTGGTCCTGCTGGCCCGAGCCCTTCTCATCGGTCTGCCGGTCACCGCCGATGGTGGCATGCAACCGGAGCCGAGCTAGCGAGAACGGTTCGGTTCACGCCTGGGGGAGTGGTCCCCATGTCGTGTCGGCGCCGAGCGACTTATTGTGGCTCACATGATCCCGCCGGATCTTGTCTAGGACTCGGCCTTTCGAGGCCCTTCGAATCAACTCCGCTCACACTGCCGAGCGATTAGATCATCCGCGGGTACAAACCAATGAGTACAGCATCAGCTGGAGCCGCAGCCGAGGCCCACGAAGTATGCGCCGACACATCACAACTCAGCCACTTCGTCGACCAGGGAAATCGCTACGTGGGCAACCTGCAATCACTTCACGACGAGGTTCG
Organism: Acidimicrobiales bacterium; assembly: GCA_050633745.1. Lineage (GTDB taxonomy): Bacteria > Actinomycetota > Acidimicrobiia > Acidimicrobiales > SZUA-35 > JAHELU01. The sequence goes on along the minus strand of JBOEHD010000104.1, from coordinate 21,951 downwards.
CCGAGTTCGGGCTGAAGTCATGGGCCAGATCGGATCCCATGGCCCGCCGTCATGTTGCTCTCTGTCGACGCTGCAAGACCTCATCACCGAGGTATCGACGAACAACGGCTTTGTTGAGCAGATCCGTGACTCGCTGCTTTGCGGGATCTACGCACCGGACCTCGAGGCCCGTATCCTCTCCGGCGAGCTCGCTCCTCCGACCGACGATGAGCGAAACCGGGTGCTTGCTGCCATGGTCGCCGGGCTGGCTCCCGGAAGATCTGGCATCGATTCAGACGCTGAGCTGCACAGGGCCTACTTCCCATCGTCCTATCGTCGCTTTCACGCGCTCGGTCGACACATCGAAGAGGCTGAGCAAGACCGGGAGGTGGCCGACGGCAGCTCGTGGGCCTGGTGGGACAACGACGACGAGGCGCTGGCTGCCATCGATAAGCAATTGGCGGTAATGCGTCGCGAGCAGCGTGAGCTCGCCGACCAGTTGGGCATCGACGGTGGCAGCATCGATCGTTTCTCGGCGATGGCGGCCATCAGCGAAACCACGGCCGGTTATCGCTGGGAAGGTGAAGCGTACGCCGACCACTTTGTCGGCTTTCACGAAACGAAGATCTCCGATGGGTCCTGGCTGTTCGGTACCGGTGAGGGCAACCTGCGGGAAACCTCGGGCAACAGCGTCGAGCTGGGGCACATTGGCCGCCGGGTCGCTGCCAACCCTGAAACGGCGTTGGCCTTTTACAACGGGATTGGCGTTGGGCGTACCGCCAACCTTCCAAGCTTCTTAGTCGGCAACGATCTGAGCCAGGACGAGTTCAACAACTACGGGCGAGCACTTGCGTCAGCGTCCCTGCTCGTCACGCCTACCGGCCGACCCAAACTGCAGTTCAGCGGCGACGCCCTGGTCGCCCACGAAAGGCCAGGGACTCAGGACGGCGTGGTTTGGTACAACCCGGCCTTGCTCTTTGTCGCTGGCAGGTTCGAGTCGTCGTTCCTGGCCGAGGCGGCCGGGGCGGTGCTGGCCATGGCCGAGGCGGGCAACGAACAGGGTCTGCTCAGCCACATCGGCCACGACAGCGTGGCCACCTTGAGCGGAGGGACCGCCATCCACTACAACGGTGGCGAAGACCCCCGCAACATCCTGCTCGACAGGGCCTCCACCGACCCGGTAGCGACGATGCAGATCGTGGCCGCTCTGGGTGGCCCGCAGGGACGAGGCTGGCAGGGGGCGCCGCTGTCGAGGTCGCTCGACCCGTTACTGAAGCCCCGCTCGCCGTTCGACGCCACCATCGGTCCGAACCCCGATGTCTACTGGCTCGACCGCCTCGCCGATCTCGGCAATATCGCCGACCCGAGCCATCCGGCCGTCAGCCCCATCGCCTACCCGAGTCTGACCAGTGAATACCCGATCGCGGCTTTCCTCGCCGCGGCCGCCGACCACGACACCCTGGCCCGCTGGCTCCTGCTCTACACCGCCGACTCACTGGCCGCCGAGGGCGCCATGGCGCAAGACCCCGGCACCGCGGTCGGGCTCGACTTGCTATTGGCCCGCCATGCAACGCTGATGTTCGACCCGGCCGACCTGGATGCGCTCGAAATTGAACAAACCGGACTCAACCACGGTGCGCCCGTTCCTGTCGAAGCGAAGCACTGGCGGGCGGTACACAGCGAGGTGCTTCGTTATGGCCGCGGCCAGGCACTGGCTATGCGAACCGAGGAACTACTCGAAGCGGCGATAGTGGGCGCCATCGATCACACCGGCCGGGTCAACGGCGATCCGATCCGACCCTTCGCCCAAATGGCTGCCCTCACCGAAGCCGAGGCATACAGAGCTCTCTTCGCCTACAGCGCTCAGCTCGACGACGATGCCCGCAGCAAGAACCGGAAGGCCAACATAGCGGTGAGCGCCGCGCTGGCAGTTGCAGGACTCGGCGCCGGGGCCGTCGGTGGCTTGACGGCTTCGGGGGCCAGTGTCGGCTGGTCGACCTTCTTCGACGGCTACCCCACCACCGCAGAGTTAGAGGTGTATCGCATCGGATGGGAGACGGTCTACTACGAGGAAAAGTCTGAGAGGTGGAAAACCATCGCTGCAAGTCGTGCGCTCGAAGTAGCGGTTGCCAAGGGAAACAATGATGGCTTCGCGAGCATGGAGATGTTTGTGCCCGACCTCGGTTGGCGCGACGTCACCATCCGACCGGATGATGAGGGCGATGATAGCGATGATCACTTCGCCGCCGAAGGTCTGGGGTACATCTGGCAGCATCCGAGCACCATGAAATGGCAACAGATTCCGATGCCAACGTTCGGTTCTTTTTACGCTCACTTCCCGCCGATGGCCGACGGGTCGCTGAGTAAGCACCGGGCTACCGTGGCGTTGATCGAACAGGTCGTGGAAGAGAATTACGTAGACGGCAAGCTTCGATCCCTCCAGCCGTCTGGGGCTCGTTCGGAAGAGATGATCGATGCTCTCGACGACACCACCTGGACAGTAGATTGGATCGTTAGTCGGTGAAGATAGGCGGGCTCGTTTGATGAGATGGAAACGTGAGCCGCGACGACGGTCCGGTCCGGTCACTGCGGTCACTGCGGTCATCGGCCTGCTTCTGTTCGCCGGGTGCTCCGGACCCCGAGAGATCGAACCGGAAGTGGTGGCAGAACTCGATGGCCAGTTCGCCGGGGGCATCGAGCTGGCCGGAGAGGCATGGATAGCGGTGAACCAGGTCGCTGGTGATGGCAGCCAGGTTTCTGAGTTGCGGCTGCTAGACGGAGACGGTCAGGCGACAAGAAGCATCGATGTGTCCGAGCTTTGGATCCATCCGGGGGTCACTGCCGACGGGGGCTTGATCTGGGTTCGTGAACACCACCCCAGGTACGACGACGAGCAGGCATGGGAACGGAAGGACAACCTGCTCGGAATCGATCCCCAGTCTGGCGATGTGCGCTACCGGTATGAGATCCCACGGATGCGCTTCAACGAACCGTTCACCCTCGTCGATGGCAGGTACTGGCAACACAATCCAACAACCGGGGGGTACCTAGATGTCGAGACCGGTCAATCGTCTTTCTACACCATGCCGGGCGCTGGTGGCGGGCCACACAGTGTGCACATCGATGATGGGTTTCTTTGGCTGGTGCGCCCAATCTCGGTCAACAAGATCGATATGGAGACCGGCGAGCATGTCGAGGTATACAACTACGGCGACTACCACGTCCCATGGCTGACAAACGGGTGGTTCAAGTACTTCGACGACAAGTACTGGATTCTTGGCAGCGAGTTCGACGATTTCGAGAACGCCTACGAGTACAACCTCGAAACCGGCGAGTACTTCAACCCGGTGCCGAAGGAGATGCTGCCCAGTCGAACGTTTGAGGCCGACGGAAGCCGCTGGGAGCTGTACAACGATCGATGGATCCCCGCGCCCGAAGATCCAACCCCCGAAGACCGCTGGCGGCGAGTCGACATCGAGTCAGGTAGGACGGTGGGCGAATACGACTTCGGTGAGTACCTGCCCGAATTCGTCGCCGACGGCTACCTGTGGCTAAGCCGAAGGATCGACGGCGATCGCAGCGAGCTAGCTCGGCTTCCGCTGGGCTAGTTGGATCAGAGCGCTGGGCTGGTGGGTCCGCGACTTCTGGCGCAGCTCAGGCGTCTATAACTTGATGCCCTCTTTCAAGACATCTTCAACGCATACTGCTGGGGCATCGGGAAAGGCCTCAACATGAGTGCAGCACGAATGATTACCAGTTTGATCGGCGCCTTCGGCGGCGGAGCCGTAGGAAACATGCTCGGTGGGCGAACCGGCGGCATGATCGGCTCTATGGCCGGCTCAATGCTGGCGGGCAAGATGCGTTCGAGCGGCGGCGGAGGCGGCATCGGTGATCTCCTCGGTGGCCTGATGGGCGGCGACGATGCAAAGCAGCAGGCCAATGCCGCAGCCGCAGGCATGGACGACGCCGACGCCATGGTCTTAGTCAAGGCCATGTGCAATGCAGCCAAGGCTGACGGAAACGTCGACCAGGACGAAATCGACGCCATCGTGAGCCGGGCCGGTGGGCTCGATGCCGACGATGAAGCGATGCTTCGAGCCGAGCTGCGTTCGCCGCTCGACATGGGAGCGTTTATCGCTTCGGTTCCGGCAGGTATGGAAGCCGACGTCTACGCCGCTTCGTTGCTGCCGATCACCGTCGATACCGCGTCAGAGGTCGAATACCTGCAACGGCTTGGCCAGGGCCTCGGTCTGTCAGGCGACGTCATCAACTCGATCCATCAGGAACTCGGCGTCAGCTGACAAGCGGCGTCAGTATTTGTCTGCACTACGTGAAACGCGAGCGCCTCTTGCGAAGCGCTCGCGTTCACGAGTTTGCTATTTGGTTGGCTGCCTAGTGAGCGAAAGAGCTCGGCAGGCGGCCGGGTTGGTTAGACCCGTTCGATGATGATGGCCGGTGCCATGCCGCCACCGGCGCACATGGTGATAAGGCCGACCTGCTTATCCTGACGCTCGAGCTCGTCCAGCACGGTACCGATGAGCACTGCGCCGGTCGCCCCGATTGGGTGACCGAGAGCCATCGCTCCGCCGTTGACGTTTACCTTGCTGCGGTCGAGGTCGAGGTCCCGCTGGAACTTCTCAGACACGACGGCGAAGGCCTCGTTGATTTCGAACAGGTCGATGTCGTCCAGGGTCATGCCTGCCCGTTCCAGCACCTTGCGGGCTGCCGGCACCGGGGCGTTGAGCATGAGGGTTGGATCGTCGCCCATGTTGGCGGTGGCTACTACCCGGGCCCGGGCCTTGAGACCGTTGGCCTTGGCGTAGTCGTGGCTGGCGATCAGGATCGCCGCTGCCCCATCGACAACACCGGATGAGTTACCGGCGTGGTGCACGTGCTCGATGTCGAGGTCGGGGAACTTCTGGTTCATCAGCTCCCGGAAGGTCGGGGTGTTATCGTCGTGGCGGTAGTCGGCAACGGCGGGGAAGCTGGGCGCTAGTTTGGCCAGTGATTCGGCGGTGGTGCCGGGCCGAGGGAACTCTTCGTGGTCGAGAGCGACGGTGCCGTCGAGGTTCATCACCGGAATGAGGCTGCGGTCGAAGCGGCCTTCTTTGATGGCTATCTCGGCCCGAGCCTGTGACTCAGCGGCGTGAGCGTCGAGGGCGCTACGAGGGATCTTCTCTAGGGTGGCGATGGCGTCGGCGCAGACACCCTGGTGAGGCTGGGGGTGAATCTCTTGCAGGTGCAGGTTGCCTGCACCCATCGGGAGCATGCCCTTCTTTGGCAGCGACATCATCTCGGTGCCACCGGAGATCACGAGGTCTTCCATACCGGCCATCACCGCGTTGGCCGCGATGTTGGTCGCGGTGATTCCCGAACCGCAGAAGCGGTCGAGGGTTACGCCGCTGGCTTTGACGTCGTAGCCTGCGTCGAGGGCGCCCATTCGACCGAGGTCTCCGCTTTGCTCGGCGACCTGGGAGCTGGTGCCCCACACGACGTCGTCGACTTCGCTGGTGTTGAGGTCGTTGCGCTCGGCCAGTGCTTTGAGCACGGTGGATGCGAGGTGCTGGGGGTGAAGGTGCGTCAAGCCGCCCTTCCCCTGTTTGCCGATTCCACGGGGGGTACGACAGGCGTCGATGATCAAAGCGTCTGACATGGTCTATCTCCTCTGAGATGGTGCTACTACTCGAACGAAATGCGAACGAAACCGTTTAGGTCTTAGAAGTAACGTAACATCGAGGTCGACAGCCAAGCCAGACGCCGAAGACCCACTTAGCTGAGAGCGCGAAGCTCACGGCCCATCACATATGTGGTGCACACGATCACAAAGGCGATGGCTGCCGCGGCCGAGATCGTGTTGCCGATGCCGAAACTGTTGGCGATCACGCCCAGAATCAGCGCCCCGATCGGCATCAACCCGACCTGCACCAGGGTGTAGAGGCCCATCACCCGGCCCATCAGCGGCTGCGGGGTGTTGGCCTGGATGAGACCCTGATTCATGTTGATGTAGAAGCCGCCTGCCAAACCCATAAAGAAGGCCAGGGGGAACAGCTGCCAGTATTCGGTGGTCAGGCCCATGAGGAAGGTCATGGTGCCACCGACCATCATCGCTCGCTGGAAGGCGGCCCCCTTGTTTGCCATGTCGCCCTTTCGCATCACCACAACCGAGCTGATGGCGATGCCGACACCCATGGCGGCGAACACCTGCGCCGCGTCGCCGGAGTCCCGGCCGAGTTCCTGTTTGACGAACGCCTGCAGGGTGACCATTACCGCCGGGTTGACGGTCAGCCCGGCCATCGAAAGCAACAGGAACAGAATTCTCAGGGCAGGGTCGGCTACGACATGGCGAACCGCTTCCTTCGTGTCGACCCACACCGAACGTTTTGGCCCCACCGGCTCAGCAGAAGCCGGCACCTTCAACGAACGTAGCGGCACCAGGCCGACCAGGAGCAGGATGGCCAGGAACCAGAACGCTCCGTCGAAGTCGAAGCGCTTGCCAACCATCTGCACCACAACCGGCCCCAAGATCATCGACGTTGTCATGGCCAGGGCGTTTAGGGCGATGGCTCCGAATAGGTTGTCCTTGCCAACGATGGCAGGCACAAGCGAAGCCCGAACCGGCTGGCCAACCGCCGAGGTTGCACCGGCCAACACCGCAGCCACCAGAATCCAGCCGAACGTAGCCCTGCCGCTGGCGATCAATACTGCGGTGCCTGCGAACACCAATATCGAACCGGTCTGGGTGGCGATCAGCAGCACGCGAGGGTTCAGTCGATCGGCCCATGCCCCCGCTTGCAGCAGTAGGAAGATGCCAGGCAGCCCAATGGCGAATACCGCGAAGCCCTGTTCGCTCTCACCCCGATTCAAACCATCGAGCACATACCAACTGAAGACGAATCGAAGAGCGTTGAAGGCGATGAAGTAGGCGACATTGTTGGCCCACAGCCGCCGGAAGTCGGGGATCCGCAACGCCCCGATCGGCGAAACCTTTTTCTCTTCGGGCTCCTGCGGGTTCTCCGAGGCTTCGGTAGATATGGCGTCGGTCATTTGATCAACAGTGTCATTTCCCTCAATAGTGCCACTCTTCAGCCCCGATGCCCCAAATGCTTAGGGGAGGAGGCAACCCTGTTCTGGCTCCCAGCGGCAGGGTGGGGTCTTTCCGTTAGCGTCCAGCACTTTGTAGGGGATCCAGACCCGGTCGCTCCAGGAGTAGCGGAGCGACTGCGCATCTTCGAGGAAATAGGCATCATCGATGCCGTTCATGCCGAACCCGATTCCTGGAACGCCCAGCGGCGCCGTCATCTCCGACATGGCTCGTTGAGCCAACATAAAGTTGGTTCTGGTGAGCCCGCCTGGAAGTCGGGCGGCGATCTCCAACGCTTGATGGTACGCCCAGCCGTAAAGCCCGAATCCCAAACCGTGGTTCTCGATCACCGGGGCCAGGTTCTCCATCTCCAACCGGTTGTCGGAGAACTCGACAAACGGGTCGTACAGGACGAATGGGTCGTACCCGGGGGCTGCCCCAGGCGGGCCAAAGCCATCATCGGTGGGCCGGAGTGTGGTTTGCAGGCCATGGTCGAGCACCGTCCATCCGTCGGTCGCCGCCTCTACCGACGATGTGTAATCGATAGGAGAGACACAGCCCGACGGCAGTATCCGATGGGTTGGATTGGCGAGGCTGGCTCCCAAGGCGCCTTCTATCGCCAAGAGACAGGACCTGCCTGCACTCATGGCGATGAACACAGGAGATCTGCCTGCCGTTAGTTGTTTGATCTCCGGGGTGAGTATCGCCGCGTTGGGGTCGTGACGTATCACCTCGATTCCGGCGATCATGTCGCTTTCCGCAGCTGCGGCCCGGAAGCCATCCTCGTAGATCCGCCCGAGTTCGCTGTCAACGACCAGCGCCGCCACCGGCACCGGTTCGACGAAGGTGTCTTCGATCAGAGAAACCCAAGCGGCGGCCTCGCTACGGTAGCTTCGCTCCAACCCTGTGGTCCAGGGATGGTCGATTGGGTCACCCCAGGCTGGATGTCGACCGGGGGCGAACGGCTGGGGGATACATGATTCGTTGAGTGCATCGCGCGCCGCCAAACCAGCATCGGTCTCCGTTGTCGACAGCGAGAACAGGAGGCCCTGGTCAACAAAGGTGTTCAGTTCCCCGGCCAATCGTCCGTCGGTACCGATATCGGTTTCGTCGACCAAGACCGTGTTGATCTGCAAACCGTCTGTCCCGATACCACCGTTTTCGTTTACCCAGTTGAAGTAGGCGATCATTCCGTTGGCCAACGGGGGAACGGTCCCGGCTCTCGATTCCGGAATGGCCAAGGCAAGCGTGATATTGCCGCCGGTGACACCGTCTGTGTTCGACCAATCGCTCGGGCAAGTGGTCGTGTCGACTTCGAATCCAGCTGGACCACGAAGAACCCCGTCGTCACCCAGCCCGTACTGATCTTCCAGGTTGAAGATAATTCTGGCTCGTTCGGCTTCCCAGCGGTCGAGATAGCCGCCGACCGTGCTCGGTCGTTCAGCCGCTACCGATCCAGGGGTGTCGCCAATAAGGCCAGGCATACCTGTGGTGCTGGGGCCGAAGTCCGGGAGCACGGTGGTTGCGACGGGAAAGTCGAACGCCGGAGGCCCGTCAGCGGACCTCATGGCCAAGAAGGCGAGCATGCCCATTCCGGAAACAAGAGCGGCTCCCACCCATCGACCTCGAAGGCGCTTGGGTTGACGTGAAGCCAGCATCGGCGTTGCTGCTCGCATATACGCTGACTCATCGGAACCGACGGGGGCCAACGGAGCCGCTGGCGGTTCGAAGTTGGCTTGGCTTACCGCCTCGCGGTTGACTACAACCGGGTCGACTCCTGCCAGGCTTGGGGCATCGGCAACCGGACGAGTCGGGCCGACTGCCGGTAGGGGTCCCAGGTTGGCTCCTGGCGATGGAGGCGAACCCGAGGTGTTGTGGTCGGGCTGTGAACCGGGCCCCGACCCCAATCCCGACGCAGAGCGTGCCCCCGGTTCCGGCCTCAGGATCGACGCTAGCTGTTTGGCGGTCGGTCGGTCGTTCGGATCTTTGGCCATGGCCCATTCGATGGCCGCGCAGATGTCGTCGGGCACGCCGTCAGGCCGTAGATCGGGGACCGGTTCGGTGTCGATTCGGTTGGCCAGTGCTAAGAGGTTTGAAGCCTCTGCCGCCGACTCCATAAACGGGGCATGTCCAGTGATCAAGTGGAACAGCGTGGCGCCCAGAGCGTAGACATCGACCGGCGATTCGCCCTGCTCGCCGGTCAGAGTCTCCGGGGCGACATACCCAGGAGTGAATCCGACCGAGGTGCTCATGTTGCCGGTGGCTCCCAGCACCGAGCTGATGCCGAAGTCGGAGATGAGGGGCTCGTCTGCTTCGTTGAGCAGGATGTTGGCTGGCTTAAGGTCGCGATGAATGACCCCTTCGGCCTGGGCCTCAGCCACGGTGGCGGCGACCTGGCCGATGATCTGCGCCGCTTGTTCAGCCGGGTACGGTCCGTCTCGGTAAATGCGATTCAGCAGTGACGACGGGCAGTACTCCAGAATCAGGTACGGCTCGTTGTTGGCGGTGAACCCGCTGTTGTGGATGGTGACGATGCCGGGGAGTCGGCTCAGCCGGCCCAACATCTTCGCTTCCCGCTCGAACCGGCGAACAAACGAAGGGTCTTGGTTTGTCAGCAGCTTGACCGCAACGTCGCGGTTCAGTTTTTCCTGTCGAGCTCGGTAGACGATCGCCGAGCCACCGATGCCAATCCGTATGGCCGGTCCAAGCCCTTCGATGCCCAAGTCCACCGGGCCATCGTAGTTCGATTACCTTCCCCGATTTGGGTCGGGGTTCGATGGGTCAGGCCCCGGTCGCTGGGATCAGGCCCCGAACTGTTCTTCGATCTGGTTGATCTCCGGTAGGCCGATGGTGTCGGTGAACTCGGAGAAGCTCGGCAGATTCTCGACTGCACCGACCGGGGTGCCGTCGATCTTGATCTGCTTCAGTACCGCCTGCATGGCTCTGGTCGCCGCCAGCAGGGTGGAGATGGGCATGATGATCGCGGCGAAACCTAACTCGGTGATGTCGCTCAGGTTTAGCGGTGGCGTCTTACCACCCTCGGCCCAGTTGAACACCAGCGGTATGTCGCTCAGCTCGTCGGTCACGACTCGCAGCTCTTCTTCATTGAGTAGCGCCTCGACGAACAGCATGTCGGCCCCGGCCTCTCTGGCTGCTCGTGCTCGGCTGAGGGCGGCGTCGAGATCATGCGGAGCTCGGGCGTCGGTACGGGCGATGATCACAAAGTCGGGATTGCAGCGAGCGGCCACCGCGGCAGCGATCTTGGCAGTGAACTCTGCTTCTGAGACCACCACCTTGCCTTCCATATGACCGCAGCGTTTCGGCAGCACCTGATCCTCGATGTGGATTCCCGAGACTCCGGCCTGCTCGTAGGCCTGCACGGTTCGCACCACGTTGATCTGGTTCCCGTAGCCGGTGTCGGCATCGGCGATAACCGGCAGGTCGGTGGCAGCCACGATCCGGCGAGCGTTGTCGACCATTTCCGACATACCGAGCAGACCGACATCGGGTCGGCCGAGTAGCGAGGCCGATGTGCCGAACCCGGTCATATAGACAGTATCGAAGCCGGCTTGTTCGATAAGGCGGGCACCGAGCGCGTCGTAGCAGCCGGGTAGGAGTATCGGCCCGTCCTGGGCCAGCAGCTCTCGGAAGCGGGCGGGTCCATTGGGGCGTGATCGCAGCAGGTCGGCCATGGCTCTAGTGTGCTCGGTTCGGGGCCTCGCTGCGACACAGCCAGATAGAACCTAGAACCCCGGCCCCGAGGTACACCTGGAGTCGCCCGAACTAGGGTGTGTGTATGGATTCGGAGACGGTGCGTGACTACGAGCGAGTCGGGTTTGGGCGATCGACCGAGTTTGGCTCGCAACCGGCGCTGCTGGTGGTTGACATGTGTAAGGCCTACTTCCAGGAGGGTTCGCCGCTCAACCTCGATCGAGCCGACGTTGCCGATGCCGTCGCCCAGCTAGTCGAGGTGGCCCGAGCCGCAGGCACACCGGTGATCTGGACCAGGGTCGAATACGAGCCCGGTGGCGCCGACGGAGGCGTGTGGTACCAAAAGGTCGGTGTTCTGAGCAGTTTCGATCGAGGCAACCCGCTCGGCGACTGGCTCGACGGCCTCCACCCCGCAGCGGAAGAACTGGTGATCACAAAACGCCACGCGTCGGGATTCGCTGGCACCGATCTGGCCAGTCGACTGGCCGCCCTCGGTGTCGACACGGTGGTCGTCGCTGGGGTTTCGACCAGCGGCTGTGTGCGAGCCACCGCAACCGATGCGTCGGCTGCCGGCTTCATGCCGTTTGTGGTGAGAGAAGCTGTCGGCGACCGCACACCTCAGATCGAAGACGCCAACCTCTTCGATCTGCACGCCAAATACGCCGACGTGGTCTCTATGGATGAGGTGAGCACTTACCTCAGCACCTCGCAGGAAGCGTAGGTGCCGACCGGGACGCGGTTCGCTCTAGGAACCAGCCTGGTAGCGGTGGCGGGCATCCATCCTGCGCAGCCGACCTGCTAGGTCCTTCACTACCGAGTCGAGAATCTCGGGGGTCTCATCGACCACCGCCTGGAAGCGGTTGTGGGGGATGACCAGAACCGACATGGCGGTCTTAGCGGTCACCGTCGCGGTGGCTGGGCCGGGGTCGAAGAACGCCAGCTCGCCGACTACCTGGCCTTCAATAATCTCCGCCACGGCTTCGCCACCGACGGTCACCGTTGCGACGCCAGACTCGACGACGAAGACCTCGCTGTTGGTTCGGCCTTCGCTGATCAGCGTGTAGCCAGCTTCGAACTCGAGTTCGTCGCAAGCCTGAGCGAGCTTGCCGAGGGCCCGCTTGCCGACGTTGTCGAACATCGGCAGGCCTTGAATACGATCAACTTTCGAGGACTCTGTCCGAGCCATATCTTGTTCTCCCGTTGCTGTCATCGGCGACTGCCAAATGTCGACGCGTCATCCGCCGGAAGGCGATACTACCCACATCTTGACGCTCAGAGTAGAGGTTGGGAGTGATTGCCCGACCGCGCTCGCTTACTGCCGTTCCGTCCGTCATGGATTGGGATGGCGTGCTAAACCGTGCTGATGGACCTAGGCATATTTATTCCCATCGGAAACAACGGCTGGATGATGTCGAA
>JBOEHD010000104.1:0-9719 GCA_050633745.1 Acidimicrobiales bacterium | reverse complement strand
CGGCCACCGAGAAGATCAACCTTTTTGCGTCGGTGGCCCTACCGACCATGGAGCCGGCGATGGTGGCCAGGATGGCGTCGACCATCGATGACATCTCCGGCGGCCGCTTTGGCATAAACATCGTGTCGGGCTGGAACCAGATCGAGTACTCGCAGATGGGTGTCTGGCCCGGCGACTGGTACTACGAGAAGCGCTACGAATACGCCGAAGAGTACGTGACCATCATGAAGGATCTGTGGTCGACCGGCGTTAGCGACCTCAAGGGCGAACACTTTCAGATGGACGACTGCCGGCTGTCACCACCACCGGCAAACGGCGGCGTGCCACTGGTCTGCGCCGGACAGTCCGATCGGGGCATGCAGTTCTGCGCCGAGTACGGCGACTACCAGTTCATCATCGGTACATCCGACTTCGACGTTGTACGCAACGACGCGGCCCGATTGATGACCGCCGCCGAAGCCAGCGGTCGAGACGTCGGCGTTTACGTGTTGTTTCAGATAACGATGGGCGACACCGACGCCGAGGCTGAAGCCAAGTGGCAGAACTACCAAGACGGAGCCGACCTTGAGGCCATCAAGTTCATGACCGGCCAGGCCGAGCTCGATACCGCAGGCGCCACCGCCGACAAGATCACCGAGATGCAGCAGGCCTTCAACCTCAACATCGGCGGCATCGTCGGTAGCCACGCCACGATCGCCGCCAAGCTCGATGAGATATCGGCCATCAACGGTGTGAAGGGCGTCATGTGCGTCTTTGATGACTACCCAGTTGCAACCGCGGAGTTTGGCGAAAAGGTGATGCCGCTCATGGCATCGCGCTCCTAGCGGTTGACCCAGGCTCAGCTAATTCCGTTCGAAAGCGCCCGGACTGGCGCAGTCAAGACCTCTAGCGTTTGATCTCCACCTAAGCGCTAGGGGCCTTGACATGCACGGACTGATACACACTGAGCTGGCTGGCTTTGTCACGAAGAACCACGGTGCGGATACCTGGCAGCAACTCTTGGTGGACGCCGACTTGCCAGGGAAGGTCTACGACGTCCTCGAGATTTACGATGACGCCGAGATCGCGGCCATCGTCGCCGCGGCGGCGACCGCGCTTGGGGTCGACGCTGACGTTATTCTGCTGAGCTTTGGCGAATACCTAGCTCCGCAACTCGTCAAGCTGCACCAAGAGCTAATCGACCCGGCCTGGAAGACGATGGACCTGCTGCTCAACGTTGAAGAGACGGTTCATCAGGTGGTGCGAATCGAAGATGAGGGTGCTGCCCCTCCGGTTCTGACCTTTACCCAGGTCGGTTCGGATGAGCTTGAGCTCTACTACAACTCACCCCGGAACATGGTCGCCGTCGCTCGCGGGATTATGGCCGGGTTTGCCTCGTACTTTGGTGAAACGATCGAGATGAACCAGTCGCCGCACGCCGATGGCGGCACGGTGGTGCGGGTGCAGTTCGGATCGCACTAGGCGGCGCTCACCGCGCCGCTCGAGCTGGTGGCCTATGGCATGCGGTGGGCGTGATCGGCCTTGATCGAGTCCAACCGTCGTTCGACCAGCGGCAGGAACTCATTGGGGTGAGTCAGAATCCAGAACCGCTCATTCTGTACTGCCTCCAAGACAAGATCTCCGACCTCGTCTGGGTTCATGCCCTTCGCCAGTTCGCTGGTCAGGCTCGTCCAGAAGCGTTCTTCCAGCTCGCTCGTTTCGTGGGGTGAGAAATCGACCGGTCGGTTCCGCTCGCTTTGGGTGATCTCGGTGTTGACCGGCCCGGGGCAGAGCACGCTAGCCCGGACCGGTGACTTGGCGATCTTTAGCTCGATACGTACGGTGTCCATTAGAGCAACGACGCCGTGTTTGGCGACGTGGTACGCCCCGAGCACCGGTCCGCCAAGCAGGCCAGCCATCGATGATGTGGCGGTGATGTGGCCCTCGCCCTGCGCCTTCAGGATCGGTAGGAAGGTACGCACCCCATAGATCACGCTCCACAGGTCTACGTCGATCGTCCACCGCCAGTCCTCCAGCGACATCTCTTCGACCGCGCCGCCGATGCCGATCCCGGCGTTGTTGGAGACGACGTGGACCGATCCGAACTCATCGAGCGCGGCCTGGGCCAGAGCCTGGATCTGAGCTTCGTCACTCACATCGGTGCGAACCCCGATGGCTCGGTGTCCGCCATCGACCAGGGTCTGCACCGCGGCGTCGAGACGCTCATGCTCGATGTCGGCCAATACGACAGACATCCCGGCCGTAGCGAAGGATCGGGCCATGCCGAGACCCATCCCGCTCGCTGCGCCGGTTACCACCGCTGTCTTGCCTACGACGTCGTACATAATGACCCCCCGTGGGTTAGCTTGCCGACGACAGTACCTCGACCTGCTGCAGCCTTGCCTATTGTTCGGCGTCGGCCATCGGCCGGGCCTGGCGTTCGATCGGGGCCTCGTCCACCGGCCAGTGGAGCATCGCCGCCAGGATTCCGAGAGCGACGGCGATCCACCAGACGATGTCGTATGAACCCGTCTGGTCGAATAGGAAACCGCCGAGCCATGCACCCATAAAACTGCCGAGCTGATGGCTGAAGAAGACGATGCCGAACAGGGTTCCCATGTGCTGCAAGCCGAAGATTTGGGCCACCAGCCCTGATGTGAGAGGAACCGTCGATAGCCACAGCAGGCCCATCACCGCGGCGAAGATGAGCGTTGTCGCGGTGCTCCGGGGGGCGAGCATAAAGAAGGTGATGGCCGCTGCGCGGCCGAGGTAGAGCATCGTCAGCAGCTTGGCCTTAGGGCCCTTCGTGCCCAGGATGCCGGAGGTGAAGGCCCCGATGACGTTGAATAGCCCGATGAGTGTCAGCCCGGTGGCGGCCACGTTTGCACTCTGGCCGATGTCTTCGATGTGGGCAGGCAAGTGCACACCGATGAACACCACATGGAATCCACAGACGAAGAACCCGACTACAAGCAACACATAACTGCGATGGGCCGCGGCCTCCAGTAGCGCTTCTTTGAGGGTCTGGTCGACGACATTGACCTCGTTTGCGCTGTCTCGTCCGCCATTGAGGATCACCGCCATACCACCGATGACGAAGGGGGCGAGTGCACTGATGGTCAATGCTGACTGCCAGCCGAACGACTCGATCATCAGCCGTGAGACCGGGATGAGGACGAAGTTGCCGACCGAACCAGCGGCGGTGGCGATGCCCAGCGCCCAGGTGCGCCGCTCCGGGGGCGCCGCTCGCCCGACTACGGCCAGGATCACCGAGAACGAACAGGCGGCGAGGCCAAGACCGATGATGAGTCCGGCCGAAAGGTAGAGGCCGCCGGGCGTCGAGGAGTTGGCCATGAGAAGGATGCCGCCCGAGTACAACAGGCTTCCGCCAACGAGCACGCGACCGGTACCCCAGCGATCTGCGATCGCTCCGGCGAAGGGTTGCCCTATGCCCCAAACCAGGTTCTGGAGAGCGACGGCGAGGCCGAACGTGCCCCGGCCCCAACCGAACTCCCCGGTAATTGGGACGAGGTACAGCGCGAACGATGCCCTGGTCCCAAGTGCGAGAAACCCGGCGAAGCCCGCCGCGGCAAGCACGACCCCTAGAGAGCGGGTTCGTTTCTTCTCAAGTGCAAGCGTCACGGGTACGAACATACAGGTCGCCGGTCATCAGACCCAGTCCGGCCCGTTCCTCGGCGCAGGCCAAAGCTTTCAGCTGTGAATTTGTCAGCCTGCGGCTGTGTATCTCTCAGCCTTCGGCTGTGGCCTTGATGCCTGCGAGGGTTTGGGTCATCGCTTTGCGGACCATGTCTGCTCGGCCTGCCAGTTGTTCTGGCGAAAAGTCGACCAGCGTTGGCGGTAGCTCTTCAACGTTCCACACTTCGGTCAGCGCTGTTGGGCTGGAGCCGCTGAGCCGGTAGCTCCACCGAACATAGGGTGCCTCAGGGGTGTTGGTCACGAACTCGAACTCTGAACTCGGTTCGGCCTTGGTCACGTGACAGACCACCGACCACTCTCGCTCACCGATCTTGTTGTGACCCTCGAACCGGTCTCCGGCTTGCCCGCTACCGCCGTCGAGCCAGTGCCCGCCCCTGTTCTCCGGGCTCCATTCACCCATACGTGGCAGGTCTGATACCAGCGCATACACCACCTCTGCGGTGGCCGCGATCTCCACCGTTTCCTCGTGGTACATATCGTGCACAGTCATATCGGTCTCCGATCATCGAATGATCGGCAGGCTATATCATCTCGCCCAGCGGGAGCCAGGTTAGGAGATGGTGACCGTGCCGCTGATGCCGTCGACGGTTACCTGCGCGCCGTTTGCGATCTTGAGGGTTGCGTCTTCGACTCCGACGACGCAGGGGATGCCGAGCTCGCGAGACACGATCATCGAATGGCTCATCGCCGCGCCGACCTCGACAACCACCGCGGCCGCGGACACGAACAGCGGTGTCCATGACGGGTCGGTGAGCGGAGCGACCAGTACGTCGCCGGGTTGCATGGCGCTGGGGTCGCCTGGATCGAGCACGACTCTGGCGGTACCGGTGGCTACACCGGGCGCTCCCGCGGCCCCGGTCAACACCGTTCCACTACCGGCCTGGTCGGTCTCGGTGCGCCTCGACGTCCAACCGGAAATCGGTGGCGGTCCGCCGTCGTAGGCAGAGGTGTCGAACGCAAAGGGTGGCTCGAGGTCCTTGAGCTGCTCGTAGTCAACCCGGCGCTGCTCGATGGTTGGCACCAGCGAGGGTGGGTCGGCCAGGTAGGCCAGAAACTCAGCTTCGCTAAGCAGCATCGGACCGATGCGGTCTTCGACACCGCCCTTTTCTCTCGCTCGGCGCAGCAGCTCAAGAAAGGCGTGCCGCGATAGCTGATTGGCTCGAATGACCTGGTTCTTCGACTCTTCCCTGGCCTGCGACCACAGCGCGGTTCTGGCTATCGCGCCATCCAAGCTTCTGGCCCGCCAGCCGAGCTTCACCTTGGCACCGGCGACCGCCCGGTCGCGCTCGGCAGCGATGCGTTTGCTCTGCTCGACGGGCGACCGGTCGGCGTCGACACCCCGCATCGTGTTGATAGCGGCCGCGGCCACCTCGGGGTACGCAGCCCAATCTCGGCCGGCAAGCGAGAACTCATTTGGCCCCCGATGGCCATGGCGTTTCAGGAAGCTAGCGAACGCCTCGTCGTAGTCATCGTCGGCGGTTTCGTTGGCCAGCCGCCACATTTCCTTCGCCGGTTCGGCCGAGACCACGTCGCCGATGCCGGTGGTTAGCGCCACCGCCAGATTGGGGTCGCCGAGCCGCTTCTCGCACAGGTCGGCCAAACCTCCGGCGGCGATCGTGGCCTGCATGGTCACGATTACGTGGCTGCCGATGAAGTACTCCCACAGCCCGGCCAGGCCGTCCTTTATATAGAGCCACAGTTCTTCGTCGGAAGCGTCGAGCGCTGGCGCCGTAGCCCGATAGGCATCGGCCTTCATACGCATCTCGTCTACCAGCGGAACCGACTTGGCTCGCAGCGTGCGAACCGCGGTACGGATTACCTGCAGCGTGGCCTTGAGATTCTTGTCGCCCGGTTGCGGTGTGTAGCCCGGAACATCGGCATCGCCGAGAAACTGACTGTCGATCAGGTCGGCCCCGAGCCCAGGGGTGCGTACACCGAGCAGCCGCATCAGGCTCACGTTGAAGTAGGCGTAACCACCGAAGACGCCGACGACCACAAACTCTTCGTCGCCGATGTCATCAGCGGTGGCGAATCCAATGACTTCCGCTCCCTGCCGCCACCCCAGTTCGCTGGCCAGGCCCCCAAGCTCCCACTCCAGCGGCAGCACCACATCGGGGTAGACCTCGCCGATGTTGCCTCTGGTGTAGATCGGCCATCGTTTTGAAGCTGCGCTATCGGCGGGCCACTGAATCTCAGACATCTGCGGAGCCTAACTGGAGCGGTCGATCTGCAGCCGGTTTCCCCCGTTCGCCTCCGGGGGCTACTTTTCCCTTTATGACTGAGATACGGCCCTTTTCCATCGACATCGATCAGGCGGTCCTCGATGATCTTGGAGCCAGGTTGGCGGCCACCCGATGGCCAGATGTTGAGCCGGTCGACGACTGGACTCAGGGCGTACCGCTGGCTTACGCCAAGGAATTAGCCAGCTACTGGGCCGAGAGTTACGACTGGCGGACCCGTGAAGCTCAGCTCAATCGTTTCGAGCATTTCATGACCGAGATCCAGGGGCTCGACATCCACTTCATCCATCAGCGTTCACCGCACGAAGGCGCCATGCCGCTGCTGATCACCCACGGTTGGCCCGGCTCGGTAGTCGAATTCCACAAGGTGATCGAACCGCTGGTCGACCCGGTGGCCCACGGCGGCTCAGCCGAAGACGCCTTCCACGTGGTTTGCCCGTCGCTCCCCGGCTACGGATTTTCCGGCAAGCCATCGGAAACCGGTTGGGGTGTCGAGAAGATCGCCGAAGCCTGGGACGAGCTGATGGGCCGGCTTGGCTATGACTCCTACGGAGCCCAGGGGGGCGACTGGGGCTCGGCGGTGACCACCCAGATCGGTCGCAACGGCGGGCGCTGCAAAGCCATCCACACCAACATGCCGCTGGGGCGACCGACAAAAGAAGCGAAGGAAAACCCCGGCGAGGAAGACCTGTTCGCTTTCAAGGGCGCCAAGTTCTACGCCGACTGGGACTCCGGCTATTCAAAGCAGCAGAGCACCCGACCGCAAACTCTCGGCTATGGCCTGGTCGACTCGCCGGTTGGGCAGATGGCTTGGATCGTCGAGAAGTTCTGGGCCTGGACCGACTGCGACGGCAACCCGGAAAACGCTCTGTCGAAAGACGAGATGCTCGACAACATCATGCTGTACTGGCTAAACGGGGCTGGCGCCTCGTCGGCCCGCCTCTACTGGCAGAGTTTCTCCAACATGGCAGGCGACGGTCGGGTTGAAGTGCCGACCGGGGTCGCTTCGTTCCCCAAGGAGATCGTGCGCTCACCTCGAGCCTGGTGCGAGGCCGGATACAACATCACCCACTGGACCAAGATGGAAAGCGGCGGCCACTTCGCAGCCTTCGAACAGCCCGACGCTTTCGTCGCCGATCTGCGAACCTTCTTCGCAACGGTTCGATAGCCATGTCTCAACCCACAGCAGAAACCGGTGACACCATCGGAGCCGGTCGCAACATCGCATACCGACTCGACGACACCATCGCCGTCATCACCCTGAACCGCCCGGAGAAGCTCAACGCAATGAGCCGCTCCCTACTCGACGATCTCGAACTGGCTTTCGCCAAGGCGAAGGCCGACCCAGTGGTGAAGGTGGTGCTGCTCGAAGGAGCTGGCCGCTCGTTCTGCGCCGGCTACGACCTGGCGCCAGACGACTGGATCCTCAGCCAGTACGGTGCAGACTTCGACGGCCCGGTAGACGCGGTCATCGACCGTGACGACGTCACCGAGATCCTTGAGCGATGGCTGCGACTGTGGAAGTTCCCCAAGCCGATCGTGGCCAAAGTGCAGGGCGTCTGCCTGGCCGGTGCCGGTGAACTGCTAGCCGTTGCCGACCTGGTCGTCGCCGCCGACAACGCTCGCTTCGGACACCCCGCCGGCCGTGACCTTGGCATCCCGGTGACCCTGTCGTTCTGGCCGCTCCTGATCGGCATGCGGAAGACCAAGGAACTGCTGTTCACCGCCAAACTGATCGACGGGACCGAAGCGGAACGAATCGGGCTGATCAATCAGGCAGTCCCGGCCGACGAACTCGAAGATGCCGCCTGGGCTATGGCCCGCGACGTAGCTCGAACGGCCGAAGTTGGCCTGCGTATATCCAAGCTGGCCACCAACCGCTGGTACGAAAACATGGGTCTGTTGGCCTCGTGCTACAGCACCGCCGACCTCGACACGTTCTTCCACCAGAGCCCCACGTATGTCGACTTTTTTCAAGCGGTCAAGCAGCGCGGTATGCACGCCGCGCTAGCCGAACGGCAGGAAAAGTTCGGCTAGCCGGCTCTGGTTAGAAGGCCTGGGTCATTACTGACTAACGGTGGTGGATAGGCAGAGTGCAACTGGCCCAGGCCAGTGCTTCTTCACTGACTACTGGAAATTGACTGCCCGGTCCAAATGCCTCCCTGAGGCTCTTGGCTCCGAGGGGAGCTGGTTGTCGTGCGCAGATGCTTGAGGAGCTGTACGAAGAGGTCATGGCTTCAGTGTGCGCCCTTTAACGTCATGATGCCAGTGACATGGTTTTCTACTATTCATGTCAACATGTCATGACGAATACTGGCATGCTGGTTAGTGATGAACCTCGATGTCGAATCACTTCGCACCTTCCTGGCCGTCGTCGACCACCAAGGCATGACCAGCGCTGCCAGTCAGCTTGGCCTTAGCCAATCGGCGGTGAGCTGGAAGATCAAACGGCTTGAACAGCGGGTCGGCAAGCCCCTGCTGGTGCGCGACGGTCATGCCATTCGCCCATCGAGAGATGGTCGCCAGCTCATGGACGATGCCCGAAGCATCGTGGAGATCCACGACCGAGCCGCCAACCGACTCAAGAGCTCAGATCTCAGCGGCACCGTCCGGCTCGGGTCAAACTCCGAAGTCGACACCGCTCGACTTTCGCTGGTGCTTGGCCGGTTCAAACGCAGTCACCCTGCGGCGTCCATCGAGTTCGTATCTCTCCCAACTGCGCGTCTGGAGGAGATGGTCGACAAAGGAGAACTCGATGTCGGCTTGATTCAGATCAACGACTCGAAACTGCGCCCCAGTGACACCATTCTCTGGACCGACGAACTGGTTTGGGTCACCTGCTGCGAGACGCTGTACGACGAAGGGGAGGTCCCCCTCATAACCTTCGGCGACGAGTGCTTTTACCGCCCCCTGAGCGAACCGATGCTCACCAAACACAACATCGACTACAGCATCGCCTTTTCCGGGCCATCCAATCTCGGCGTGTACTCGGCGGTCGCCGCTGGCCTCGGCGTCGCGGTGCTTGGTTCGAGAATGCTCGGCGGCGACATCGTGGAGTGGGAACGTGGTCGTTCGCTCGATCCGCTGCCGTGCGTGCACCAGGTCGCCCGGTCGGCCCCCGGAGACTGCACCGAAATCGTGACCGCACTGCTTGACGCCATTAAGACCGAACTGACCGACCCCGAACCTCCGATCGAGGCCCTGGCTTAGGCTTCGGCAGCCGCTTTGAGTCCGGCGGCAAACTGCACAAACGAATCGCTCATATCGGGGATCGACTTGGTGATGAGTCCGGCCAGCAGCCCGGTGTATTCCTCGGTCATCGAGAACGTCGTCACACCGTCGCGCTCGTCGACCAAATAGGTTCGAGCACCGGTAAATAGCCCAAGCGGCATGCCGTCGGACCACACCATGCGCCCCGATGGCGACGCTGAGGTCGGGGCCGATACCTCAACCACGTTGAGTTTGAAGGTGCGCTTCGGATTCACGATCGAGACGAGAGAGATCCGCTGCCCTACGGCGATCGTTCCGTCGAGCTCGAGTACCGCCGGATTCCAGCTGGGGTAGTTCGGGCCGTCGGTCAACAGCTGCCAAACCCGCTCGGCCGGCGCTGAAATGTCTTGCTCGACATGGAAACGTTTACTCATCAGATCGCCTTCATTCGATTGTTGCGAGCGTTGTGCTCAACCTCGGCCAAACCCAGGACTTCCATCACCGGGGGCACGTAGTTACCGAAGCGACCTCGCAAGCCCTTCTTGAATCCATACCAGCCGCCGACCGGATTGT
>JBOEHD010000103.1:0-23932 GCA_050633745.1 Acidimicrobiales bacterium | reverse complement strand
TCGGTGTAGCCCTGCACCTCGATGTTCACATCGTCGATGCCGGCCAAGAGTTCGGCCGCAGCGTCGAGGTCGCCGAAGCTCCCAGGCAGGATTACCGCTGAATTGGTGGCGAATTGCACCTGGGGGAGTGCATTCAAGTCGGCGGTCACGCTGACGTTCAGTCGGTCGTCGATAACGCTGGTGACACCCTCAACCGCCTCGGCGGCGGCTATGGCCGGCGCCCGATCAGCCTCGGTATCGATGGTTCCGCTGATGGTGATCTCGGTACCTTCACCTATCGCCGTTGCACCGGTGACGCTTGCGCCGCGAAGCGCATCTACGACCTGAGGCTCAAGGATGACCAGATTGTTCTCGACCGCAGTGATTCCCTGAACCGCAGCGGCTGCCGTTTCTGCTTCTCTGCTTTCGGCGTCGTTAGCCACGAAGCCGTTCAGCACAGCCACAGTTCCGTCTGCTTGGCCTTCGATTGCACCGGGGAAGGGNNTCGACCGAAGCTTGAACATCGCCGATAACCGGTGCGGCCACCGTGGTCGTCGTACTTTCGACGGCCGCTTCAGTTGTTGTGGTTGGCGCTGCGGTTGTGGTCGGATCGACCACCACTGCACTAACCGTGGTGGGCGTCCTCGGCGTGGTAGCAATCACCTCTTCCACGATCGAACTGGCGGGGATGGCTAACTCATCGTCGCCGCCACGCCAGGCATTCCAGCCGAGCAGCAACGCCAAAGCAGCAACCACCGCCAGGCCAGCGAGCACGACTTGATCGTCGGCCGCCACGCTCCATTCGGGGATCAGCTTTGCGCCAGCTGCCCCGCCCTCATCATCATCATCATTGCTATAGGAAGTCTCCACGATGATTACGACGCTAGCGGGCCAGGATTAGTCGCGCATTCGCTGCAGATGCAATGAAATATGTGGGAAATGTCTGGGAAGGATCTGCGAAAGATCTGGTCCGACACGCAGGCTGACGGATAGTTGTCGACTTTCCGCCGTCTGAAGATGTGCTTCCGCCCGTTTTGTGCAACAATCCCGGACGGTAACAATTTCNNTATCCGTTGAAGTCAACGGTACGAATCATACGAACGACGTAGAACCGCGAACACTGCTCGTTCATCACATCCGAGACGACGTTGGGCTTACCGGTACCAACATCGGTTGCGACACCTCCTCCTGTGGGGCCTGCACCATCCACCTCAACGGGGAGGCTGTGAAATCGTGCACGATGCTCGCCGTCCAGGCGGACGGTCAGCAGGTCACAACGATTGAAGGCCTTGCCGACGGTGAGCAAATGCATCCGATGCAGGAAGCATTCATGAACTGCCACGCTCTGCAGTGCGGTTACTGCACTCCGGGCATGGTGATGGCATCGATCTCGCTGCTCGACGAAAACCCGAACCCCTCTGAAGCTGAGGTCCGTGAAGGTCTCGAAGGCAACCTGTGCCGCTGTACCGGTTACCACAACATCGTCAAAGCCGTCCTCAGCGCCGCCGGAGGTGACCAGTGATCCCCGTAGCATTCGAGTACGTCCGAGCCGGATCTGCCGACGAAGCGCTGGCCGCTATCGGCGAGCACGGTGACGAGGCCAAACTGATGGCAGGCGGCCACTCGCTGCTGCCGATGATGAAGCTTCGCCTCACCTACCCATCGGTGGTTGTCGACATCGGTCGGCTGAACGACCTCTCCTACATCACCGATGCTGGCGATCACATCGCCATCGGTGCGCTCACCCGTCACCGCGACATCGAGATCAGCTCGGTGGTTCAGGAGCATGCTCCGCTCTTGGCCCACGCAACGGCCCACGTCGGCGATCCCCAGGTCCGCCATCGCGGCACCCTCGGTGGTTCGCTAGCTCACGCCGATGCCGCAGCCGATCACCCTTCGGTGCTGTTGGCCATGGCCGGTTCGGTCGTTGCTAAGAGCGCAGCGGGTGGCGAGCGTGTGATCGAGTCCGCAGATCTGTTCGCCGGATTCCTCGAGTCGAGCCTTGAGCCGACCGAGATGATCACCGAGATCCGTATCCCGAAGTACACCGGTCAGGGATGGAATTTCCAGAAGTTCAATCGTCGAGCCCAGGACTGGGCCATCGTCGGTGTTTCGGCCCAGCAGTCAAACGGGTCAGCTCAGGTTTCTCTGGTCAACATGGCCCCCACACCGATTCGAGCCACTGCGGTCGAAGAGGCATTGGCAGGCGGGGCCTCAGCGGCCGAAGCAGCCGAGCAGGCCGCAGTTGGCATGGAGCCGTCGAGCGATCTGAACGCAAGTGTCGACTACCGCAACCACCTCGCACGAGTGCTCACACGTCGAGCCCTCCAAGAGGCCGGAATCGCCTAGTCAAGCCGTATTCAAGGCGTAAAGGTAGAACCGGATCTTAAAGATCATGGACCTCAGTGGCTGAACGGATCGTATCTCTCCTCCCGTCGGCCACCGAGGTCCTTTGGTTTTTGGGCTTCGGTAGTCGGGTTGTTGGCGTGACCTTCGAGTGCGACCACCCGTCGCAGGCGTCGAACCTGCCTCACGTAACCGACACGATTATCCCGCCGGGGCTGACGCCAGCCGAGATCGATTTGGTCATACGCGACGCGATGGAACAGGGCAACGAGCTTTACCAGCTCGATCGCTCGCTGCTGCAGTCGCTCGATCCCGACCTGATCGTGAGCCAGGATCTGTGCCGGGTTTGTGCGTTGCCTGCCGGCGATGTCGACGCCGCGGTTCGCGAGCTTGGCTGTAGCGCCGAGGTATTCAGCTACGACCCGATGACCCTCGATGGGGTCTTCGAAGAGATGGCCGCCCTCGGTCGGCTGATCGAGACCGGTTCCTCCGCTGCTGAACCTACAGCGATCACCGCACTGCGGGAACGGGTGGCGGCGGTTGAGGCCCGGGTCGCCGAGCGCGATCGGCCGAAGGTACTGCTCTTGGAGTGGCCAGATCCGCCGTTCACGCCTGGCCATTGGATTCCCGACCAGATCGAACGGGCAGGCGGCACCGCCCTCATGGCTCACCCCGGTGGTCGCTCCAGCGCAACCACCTGGGAAGCGGTGGCTGAAAGTGCGGCCGACGTGCTTTTGGTTGCCCCCTGCGGGTTCGATGAGCAGGCCGCTCAGCAGCAACTCCAGCAGGTCCTAGCCAGACCCGAAGTCGCTTCGCTGCCTGCGGTACGGGCCGGGCGGACCTTTGCGGTAGATGCCGATGGGCTGATCGTCCGTCCTGGGCCTCGTCTGGTCGACGGGGTCGAGGCTCTAGCCAAGTTGTTCCACCCCGACGCCTAAAGCCCCGGTAGGGGGTAGAGGTCAGAGTCCAGACCTACCCCTGAGTCGGAGCATAAGTCGTTCAACTGGGGTCGGTTTCCGGTGGAGCGGTACACTAGCTGTATGAAGGAAATCCTCGGCGATCTTGAGCGGTGGCGGCGCCAGGGTAAGCGCGTAGCGCTGGCCCGCGTCGTCGATATTGAGGGCTCGGGCCCTCGTCTTCCCGGGGCAGCTATGGCTGTCACCGAAGATGGAGAGGTCGCGGGGTCGGTTTCCGGCGGCTGCGTCGAAGGTGCAGTGGTCACCGAATCGCTGCAGTGCCTCGAAGATGGCTCGCGCCGCATCGTTACCTTCGGCTATTCCGATGACGAAGCCTTCGCCGTTGGGCTCACCTGTGGTGGCACCATCCACCTCTACCTAGAACCGCTCGACTGGTAATGAGCGACTCAATTTTCGATACTCTGCGGGCGGCCATCCAAACCGAGGCTCCCGCTGCGCTGGCCACCGTCGTCGAGTGCCCCCCAGAACTGGCAGACCAAGTAGCGGTCGGAGCCAAGATTCTTGTCCGTCCTGATGCCGATGCGATGGGTTCACTCGGCAATGAAGACCTCGACCGTGTTGTGGTCCGCGATGCTCTTGGTGAGCTTTCGGCAGGTACCAGCGGCATGCGGCACTACGGACCGAACGGTGAGGCCCGCCAGGAAGAGGTGGGGATTTTCGTCGAGTCCTTCGCCCCGCCACCTCAGATGCTGATCTTCGGGGCAGTCGATTTCACCGCCGCGCTCAGCAGAGTGGCCAAGATCCTCGGTTACCGGGTCACGGTGTGCGATGCTCGCCCGGTGTTCGCTACCACCCAACGATTTCCCTATGCCGACGAGGTCGTTGTCGACTGGCCCCACCGCTTGCTCGAAAAGGTTGGTCCCGACCTGGGTGAGCGCGACGCTATCTGCGTCCTGACCCACGACCCGAAGTTCGACGTGCCTGCGGTTACCGCGGCACTCAAAACCGATGCTGGCTACCTCGGAGCGATGGGCTCACGGCGCACCACCGAGGATCGCAACCGACGCCTCCTAGAAGAGGGCGTGCCACAGGCCGACCTGGACACGGTCTTAGCCCCAATTGGTCTCGACCTCGGGGCTCGCACCCCGGAGGAGACGGCCATCTCCATCTGCGCCGAGATCATCGCACTGCGATCGGGCAGACAGGCCCCGTCGCTGCGCAACAGCACCGGCGATATCCACACTTGACCGTCGCCGGAGTTTTGCTCGCTGCTGGTGCGGGCAGTCGTTTCCTGGCCGATGGTGGCGAAGCGGTCGCCGAACACAAACTCACCGCTCCGTTCCGGGGTAAACCGGTGATCGTGTGGTCCCTGCTAGCCGCAGATGAGGCCAACTTCAACGAGTTGTACGTGATCACCGGTGCGGTCGACGTCTCGGACCTCGTTACCGAGACCCTTGGCGACCGGGCAACGGTGATCCATAACCCTCGCTGGGCCGAGGGCCAATCCACATCGGTGAGGCTCGCCGCAGCCGTTGCCGAGCAGGACGGTCACCGCGCCATGGTGATCGGGTTGGCCGACCAACCGCTGGTTCCGGCTTCAGCATGGCGCTCGGTTGGAGCGTCGGCCGGATTGATTGTCACCGCGTCCTTCGATGGTCAGCGACGTCCGCCGGTCAAGCTAGAACGCTCGGTATGGGGCGATCTACCCGATTCAGGCGACGAAGGTGCGCGATCATTGTTCAGACTGCGGCCCGAGCTGGTTTCCGAGCTACCGTGCAGTGGTAATCCCGTAGATATTGACACCCTGGAGGACCTCCAGCAATGGAGTTGACTAACGAATTCGTTATCGAACGCGACATCGAAGAGACTTGGAAGATTCTTAACGATCTTGAGTTCATCGCCCCCTGTATGCCAGGAGCTCAGCTAACCGAGATCGAGGGCGACGAGTACCGTGGCCTAGTCAAGATCAAAGTCGGCCCGATCACTGCCAACTACAAGGGCAAAGCGTCGTTTATCGAGCAGGACGCGGTTAACAAGGTGGCCAGGCTCAAGGCCGAGGGTCGCGATCCTCGCCAGGGCAACGCCAACGCCATGGTTACCGCCAACATGGAAACGGTTGGCCCCGACCAGACCAACGTCAAGATCCACACCGACCTTGGCCTGAGCGGCAAGATTGCCAGCTTCGGCCGTGGAGCCATCGAGGACGTCTCGAAGAAGATCCTCGGTCAGTTCACCGATAACCTGCGCGAGAAGCTGGAAAACGCCGAAGATATCCCTGGCGTGACCACTCAGGCCCCGGCTGAAGCCGATGGTTCGGTCGCCGATGTGCCTCCACCGGTCTCGCCTTCGAATGTGGCCGCTGAGGTCTCCGAAGGCGCCGCTGAAGCAGCTTCGGCCGCTTCCTCGGCTGCCTCTGATGCGGCTTCGAGTGTCACCGATGCAGCTTCGGCCGCAAAAGATGCCGTCAAGCCCGGTATCCGCAAGATCGAGGGTCCGGAAGCCGAAGCGGTCGATCTGCTGGCGGTTTCCAGCGGTTCCATCCTGAAGCGCCTTGTACCGACGGTAGGTGGCCTCGCTGTGATCGGCGCCATCATCTACTGGATCATTAATTGATCGATTCCGATCGGGAGTCGGCCGCTGAGGCCAAGAACGCTCCCGATCACCACGGCGATTCCATAGTGGGCTCTCCGGGCGCCAGTCGTGATGACGACGAACGGGTGGCTGAGCTTCTCGGGCGCCGCCCACAGGGCGACTACGAAGTTGTGCTGCGACGCATAGACGGCTCACCGGTAGTTCTACGCAACGAGCCGCTCCTGTATTCGGGGCGGCCGATGCCCACCCGCTACTGGCTGATCGACCGCGCGCTAAACAAGTCGATCGGGCGGCTCGAATCGACCGGCGCGGTCGACCTCGTCGAGGCAACGGTCGATCGCCAAGCCCTCGACGCCGCCCACGCCAGATACGCCGCCGAACGCGACAGTCGCATTCCAGCCGACCATGTCGGCCCCGCCCCATACGGGGGTGTCGGCGGCACCAGAGTCGGCGTGAAGTGTTTGCACGCCCACTACGCCTATTACCTCGCAGGGGGCGACGATCCCGTCGGCCGCTGGGTCGACGATCGACTGCGAGAGCAGGGTTGCCACTTCAACCCCGACGAACCGGCTCAACGTATTCAGCCACGCCCCGACCCCGGTGATTCATGAGTGCCGGCCCGGTCGCTGTTGTCGACCTTGGCTCCGGCGCCTGCAAGCTGCTGGTGGCCGATCATGGCTGGCTGGCCGGTGGACCGGCTTTGCTGCGAACCGCTCAGAAAACCCGGCTTCTCCCTGAGGTCGGCGATCGCATCACCGAGAGTGCCCTAGCCACTACCGCTGAGACCTTCGATCGATTCGTAGCCGACATGGCTGAGCATCAACCAACCCGAGTCTCGGTTATCGGGACGGCATGGGCCCGTACGGTCTCCAATCTCGAGGTCCTTGAGGCTCTGGTGGCGGACAAGTTTGGCGTCGAGCTGGAAGTCATCACCGGTGAGCGAGAGGCTGAACTGGGTTTTCGGGGCGCAACGTCAGGCCGTGAAGTCGATGACCCGACCTTGGTGGTCGACGTGGGGGCCGGCTCGACCGAGTTTGGTTTTCGGAACCTCGACGGCTCGCTAGCGACGGTTTCGTTGCCGATCGGCGGCGGCACCGTGATGCGCGACTACCTGGTCAGCGATCCGCCGCAAGCTTCTGAATTGTCATCGGCGCTCACGGTGGTTGCGCTGCATCTCGATGACCTGAAGCGAGAGATCCCCGAAATCGCCCGGGTCGATTTCGGGACCGTTCTCGGCACGGGGGCGACCTGCCAGATCGCCGAGGTGGAGATCGGCCTCCCCGATCCCGATGCCGAGAGCGTCGACGGCTACCACATGAAGAAGGTCGACCTCGAGGATGTATTTCGGGCCCTAGCAACCGAGTCGGCCGCCGACCGGGCGTTCAACCCCGGGCTGCGAGCCCAAGATGTCGACGACATCGTTGGGGCTATGTGCGTCCTTGTCGAGCTGGCCCGCCAGTTTGCGCTCGACGAGATCGTCGTGGCCGAGCGGGGAGTCTCCGCCGGTCTTGCGGTCGAACTACTGGACGAAGGCTAAGCTCGGGCCGTGGCTGACAGTCTGTTGGGTCGAAGAGTTCTGCTCCGACCGCTTCGTCCTGAAGACTTTTACAAATGGCAAGAGGTGCGGCGTCGCAACGCCGACTGGTTGACCAAGTGGGAGCCGAGCCGCCCCATCGGCGCCCCCGACGTCATCGAAGACCGCAGCGCCTTCTCGTTACGCTGCCACGCTCGCGACCGCGAGTGGCAACTGGGTACCGGCTATGGGTTCGGGGTCTTCGTCGGCGGTGTGTTCTGCGGCGAGATCAACCTGAACTCCGTGCAGCGCGGACCGTTCCAAAACGCTTACGTCGGCTACTGGGTCGACCAGGAAATGGCTGGCCAGGGCTACACACCGGAAGGTGTGGTGATGGTCGCCCGATTCGCCTTCGAAGAGCTTCGTCTGCACCGGATCCAGATCTCAATCGTTCCCCGCAACACCGCATCACGCCGCGTCGTCGAGAAACTGAACCTACGCAACGAAGGTGTTGCGGAACGCTATTTGGAGATCAACGGCGCCTGGGAAGACCACGTTCGCTACGCCATGACGTGCGAAGAGTGGATCGCCAGGGCCGCCGAACTCACTGCCCAATGGTTGTAGGGCTGACCTAGGTCAGCCAGAAAAGCTCTAGGACTTCGACGAGATCTTCGACTTGAGCTTGGCCAGAAGCGCCTGGAAGTCCGGCTGGCGAGTGGACCAAGCCTGAGGTCCCAGCTCGACGTTTACCGCTGCGGTCTGGCTGGTGGCGTACTTGATGTCCTGGATGGTTCGTTTGGTCTTTAGGACAAGATCGCGAGGCACGCTCGATGCCTTGGCCGCCATCTCCTGCGCCGCCTCGAGCAGCTTGTCGTCGTCGTAGACCTGATGGGCAAGACCAACCCGAACCGCTTCCTCGCCGTCCATTACCTGCGAGAAGACAACTGCGGCCATGGTGGCCTGGGGGCCGCAGATGTTTTGGAACATCCAGGTGTGGCCGCCACCGGGGTGAATGCCGAGGTTCAGGAAACGGTCATCGAAGCGGGCTGAGCGCCCGGCGAGGCGAACGTCGCAGATAAGAGCCAGGTTCATGCCTGCCCCGACCGCGGCGCCGTTGACGGCGGCAATGGAGGGAAGCGGTGAGCGTCCGACCCGTAGGAACCCTTCGTAGATCGCCAGCAGACCCTCCTCGGCTGAAGCGCCCAGGTGGCTGAGGTCGGCGCCGGCGCAGAACGCCGGGGCGGCACCGGTGATGACCAGCGAGTTGACCGAGGTGTTGGCCTCGAGTTCACCGATCGCTTGATCGAGTTCATCGCACATTTCCAGCGTGACTGCGTTGCGACGATCCGGGTCGTTAAGGGTGATCGTTCCGACACCGTCTGTAACGTCGACGTTAATGAGATTCATGTCGCATAGTCTGCCAGTGCGCGCATGTGCCGACCAACTGAGGGCCACAACTGAGGCTGCCCTGATATGAACCTGTCAACGGTCTATCATGTTTCTTGATGTCTAGGGATGGCGATGGCGCGCCAGATCTGGTCCTGGCGTCGGCTTCGCCCCGTCGGCTCGATCTGCTAAAGATTGTCGGCCTTGAGCCCTCCGTGGTGCCTGCAGATATCGACGAAACTCCAGCCCTGGGAGAAAAGCCAGTCGAGCTTGTGGAGCGTTTGGCGGCGTCCAAAGCTGCAGCCACTTGGGACATGCTCGATGTTCGACGCCCCACCTTGGTGGTGGCCGCCGACACGGTTATCGATCTCGACAACGAGGTCTTCGGTAAGCCTGTCGACAACACCGATGCCGCCGACATGTTGCGAGCGCTGTCTGGTCGCGCTCATAACGTGGTCACCGGCATTGCAGTCCGGGGTACCGCAGCTCAGGATGGAGCACCAGGGGAGGCGACACCGAAGACGATGGTGGTCGCTCGCTCGACCGAGGTTCACATGCGACCTCTGAGCGACGAAGACATCGCCTGGTACATCGATTCCGGCGAGCCTCGGGGCAAGGCCGGCGCCTATGCCATCCAGGGTCGCGGTTCGCTGTTTGTCGAACGGATCGAGGGCGACTATCAGAACATTGTGGGACTATCGCTTCCGACGCTCGATGGCTTGACGGCTCAGTTCGGGTGGCCGCTGCGGAAGCTAGCTGCTCGGTGAGGGAGATTCGCCACAACACCGTCACTCTCGAGGAGATCCGCAGCCATCCAAGCGGCTCGGCGCATATCAAGCGGGTGCTGTGGTCTGGGCTGTTCCTCAGCCTTGGAGCGGTGGCCATCTACTTCATGCAGGACCAGCTTCGTGAGGTGCTGCAGTCAGGTGAACGGCTGCGAACCATCCGTCCCATCTGGTTCGTGGTCATGCTGGCCACCGAGATCATCAGCTTTGCCTGTCTGTGGTGGCTGACCAGAATCGTCCTGCCCCAGGTCGGCTGGTTCGTCGCCGCCACCAGTCAGCTGGTTTCCAATTCGGTCAGTCGAGTGATCCCCGGCGGGGCGGCAACCGGCGGCGCGGTCTACTACCGGATGCTTGCGGTCTCGGGGGTTCAGCCGAACGAAGCCGGGGGAGCGTTGGCGGCAACGTCGATCCTCACCACCTCGGCCCTGGTGGCGATCCCCGCGGTGGCCGGTTTGATGGCGCTGCTCGGCGCTCCGATTCCTGAGAGTTTGCTCCCGGCGGCTATCGCCGGCGGGGTGATGTTCGTGATCCTCGGCGCAGTCGGCGCCCTGGGTATCGCGTTCGATCGTCCGCTCCGCATCGTTGAAGGCTGGCTCGACAGCCTCTTTGCTCTGATCGGTCGCCCCCTCAGGCGGGACTGGGGCGTCAGGCAGGGGCTGCTGCTCTCGGAGCGGGATCGTCTCAAGGAAGTCCTCGGGTCGAGGTGGCCTGCGGCCATCGCTGCGTCTGCGGGCAAGTGGGCCTTCGATTACCTGACCCTGGTAGCGGCCCTCTACGCGGTTGGCGCCGACCCTCGACTCAGTTTGGTGTTGCTGGCCTACGCCGGCGCACAGGTGCTGGCCATGATCCCAATCACTCCCGGCGGATTCGGGTTTGTTGAGGTCGGCCTGTATTCGATGCTTGTCATTTCGGGTATCAGCGCCCAGGACGCCAGCCTCGCCGCGGTTGCTTACCGGTTGGTTTCGATGTGGGTGCCAGTGATCAGCGGCCTTGGCGCCTACCTGGCCTTCATCGGCAAGGGTTACCGCTATCGCCCAACGGTCGGCGGCGAACACGGCGCCCCGATCTAGCACGCTGATGGACAAACCGACCCCTCTGGGGCAGATCGATCAGGCCGAGGTTGCCGACTTCTGGCTTCGTTTCTTGGCCGCAACCGATCGTGACCCTGAAACGCCCGAGCCAGAGGCATGGCCCTTCGGCGACTCGGTGGAGTTGGCTGACGAACTCATCGCCCTCGTGCTCGACGGCACCAAACGAGCGACCGCCGGAGCGGTCGCCGCATACGAGGTTGCAGGGGACGCGCTTCCCCAAATTGGCGACTTCGAAATTGCCACCGACGGTTCGATGCGACCCCGGGCGGTGCTCGAGTTCACCGATGTGCGAATCGGGCCGCTGTCGTCGGTCGACGATCAATTCGCCTATGACGAGGGCGAGGGTGACAGGAGTCGAGACTATTGGCTCCGGGCCCACACCAACTTCTTCGAACGGGTGATGCCAAGCCTGGGTCAGAAGTTCGACCCAGACATGGCAACCGTCTTTCAGCGTTTCGACGTTCGCTACCAGGAAGACTGAGGCACAGCGGCCGTCAATCGGTCAGCTAACGGTCCAGTCGATTTCCAGTAGCTCTTCGCTGAGGGTCCAGAGCCGAGCTGCGGCGCCTTTGTCCTTTGCGGCATCGGAGATGCGGCTTTCACCGACCGGCCCTCGTGCATCGCCGAGCCTCGTTGGGCCGTAGTAGGCCCCGTTTTTTGCCTCGTTGCCAGCCGCGGCGAGCACCTCGGGCACCGCGCCATCCGCCGCAGACTGAGCCATCAGCGGGTTGGTCAATTTGTAGAGGGCTTTGAAGACTCCGGTCGGTCCGGCGCTCTGCAGGTTTGTTGCCGAATAGCCGGGGTGACAGCTCACCGAGATGACCTCGGACCCAGCCGCCTCTAGCCTGCGGGCCAACTCGAGGCCGTACATCAGGTTGGCCAACTTGCTCTGTCCGTACGCCCGGGTAGCGGAGTAGTCGTTTGTGAACATCGGATCTTCGAAATTGATGCCGCTGGACTGGCGGTGAGCGACTGAACTCACCGGCACGATGCGGCCGGAGCGAGCCTTAACCAGGTCGAACAGCAGGTGGTTCAACATGAAGTGGCCGAGGTGGTTGGTTCCGAACTGCAGCTCGAAACCATCGGCGGTCTGCTGCTGTGGCGGTTGCATGATGCCGGCGTTGTTTATCACCGCATCGAGTCCGTCGGTCTGGCCCCGGACCGCGTCGACCGCCCGGCCGATCGAATCGAGGCTGGCCAGGTCGAGTTGAACGAGCTCGACTTCGCCGGCGCCCGCCACCTTTCGTAGCTCGTTTGCGGCTTGGGTGCCCTTGTCGACCGATCGGGCCGCCAGTAGGACGTTGGCGTTTGCCCGACGCAGGTGGACCGCCGCTTCGTAGCCGATGCCTGAGTTGGCGCCGGTGATCAGGTAGGTCTTGCCGGTGAGGTCGTCGAGTTGGTCGACCTTCCAATTGGAGATGCGGCCTTGGGGTGTCGTGGTCATTGGTCTGCCTTAGATTTGAGTGGGTTCTGGCACGGGTCAGCGACCGACTCCAGGTCAGCTGCATTTGTGAACGAGGACTTGGTCATCACAGAGGGGTTACTGAGTGGGGCGCCAGTCGTCTTGTGACGAGGCGTCGAGGTGGGTCATGCCCGGTTCGCACGAGGTGTTAAGCGGGCACCAGCGGCAGTTCTGGCCCGGTGTACGGGTGGGCTCCCGGGGTTCCGGCGGGTCGAGTTCGGTAAGTTTGGCCACCGCATCGACGACTCGCTGGGCCGCTGACCACAGCAGATCTTCGGTGACTATCTCGCTGCGCGGCGTACCGGCGTCGAGGTAGTAGTTGACCAGGAGGCGGGGTGGCACGCCGATTTTCAGCGTCTCTAACAGGGCGTAGAAGCGGAGGTCTTCGAGGTGGCTGTGCGATGGTTGCCCGGTTTTGAGGTCGATCAGAACCTTGCCCGCCTCTTGACCTCTGGTGCGACCGAGGCTCAGGTCGACCCGGCCCATCAGGGTCAGGGCGTCGTTGCAGAGCATGGCTCGCACCGACGACTCGGCAACCGGCACCCACTTGCGGTTCAGCGGTGGGAATGTCTCGGTGAACGTGGTGACAAAATCATTGGCCTTGCCCGACAACTCGGCCCGTTCGGCCTCGTTCAGCTGCTGAATGAAGGTGCTTAGGCCCTTCTCGTCGGCCTCGATTCTGGCCACCGCAGACTCGACCAGATCGAGCGGGGTCGGGTTGCCGCGGTGGGCTACCAGTAGCTCGATGGCTTTGTGGGCCACCGACCCGCGGGCCGAGGCGATCGTCCAGGTGAACTCTTCGGACTTGTCTGCGATGTAGCGGGCCTCGCACCCATGGAGCATGCCGAGCTGCCGTTTCGAGACGAACAGCGCGCCGTTGGCCTCGGCCGCATCAGCCACGATCGGTTCCAGGGCCTCTTCGAGGTTGTGGCGCAGGTCGGTTCGCAGATCCATTCGAAAGGTCGGCCGATCGAGGGTGCCGAGCTCATTGAGAACCTGCTGTTGGGCCGGATTCAGTTTCGGGGCCTCGGCCAGACTTTCGCTCACCGAACCATTGTGCCCGATGTCGATGACAGTCACCTCCGCCACTTGCTCTCCCTCGGACCGCTGCCCCAGCTCAGGTGCCAGTTCGGGTTCCCAGTCGAGGTTCCCAGTCGAGGTTCACTGTCACAGTTCGGCGTCATAGTGGGAGACGTGGAGAAGTGGCAGGAGCAAACCCCTTATTCGACTTCGGTCGAATCAAATACAGATCGCTCAGCTCAAGAGCTGACGTCGATCCAGTTTGCTCAAATTGCCCGCCAGCTGAACAACGTGGCCAATGAATATGGCCTGGGTACGCCGGCGTTTCGCAGCCCACCCCGGGTTCCGGGCCTGCGTCGGTCGATCAAACGGCGTCCCGATGGATCGGCCACCGTCTCGGTGTCGCTCCGGGGGCGCCCTGCGGTGGCGGTGGTGGCCGACATGATCGATGGTGTGATCGCAGCCAATGAGGCCGGTTCCACCCGCTCGATTGAGATCGTGGATCGGTTGTGGTTGGCCGCCACCCCTTTCTTGGCATTTGATGCCGAACAGATTGGCGAGCGAGGCCCGAGCCGCTCATACGCCCCGGCAACCCGTGCCGCCTAGGTCACCGAAACTTGTGCCGCCGAGGAGCGGGTCCTAGCTGCCATAATGGACTCTGCCTATGCAGACGACCGCCACATCTTCCTCCGACCCCGGCAAAGCGCCGGGTGCTGATGGCACGCCACTGTCGTTCATGCTCGGCCCGATCGATCCGTTCAAGTTGATCGTGGTCGGCATCCTGGCGGTGCTAGCGCTGTTCGTCTGGTCGATTGGCCGCAACCAGGTTGTGCGACCGATGGACAACCTGCTCACCGAGCGCCTCTGTCTCGATCACGCCGAAGAAATTGGCCGAGTTTCAACCGGCTATGAACGCTCCAATCGATTTGGGCTGGTCGACCGCTCCGAGGGGTACTGCTACTACGGCGAAGGTCCCAACGGCGAAGCTCCCATCACCCTGACCGTCGAAGACACGGTGCCAGGGCCGCTCTTCCGAGGTGCGAAGTTGGTTGGCATCATCATCCAGCTTGGGCTGGTCAGTATCTTCCTGCGGTTCACCGTCGACCCGGTGCTCGATACCTATAACTACATCCGGGCCAAACTGGGCTGATTACGAAACCGGCCTGATTCCTCTCATTGCGCTCGGCTCTGCCGATAGCCAGAGATGGAAGGCCGAAAGCTTGTAGTTGTTGAGGCCAACGAGGTTCCGGTCCGGGTAATCGAGGACCTAGCGCCGAGCGGCCGAATCCCGTTTCTCGCTGGCTTGCTTGAAAATGGCACGCTCATCGAGACCGTGGCAGGCGAAAGTTTGCCCCGGGAGCTCTACCCCTCGCAGACCTGGGCATCGATGAACACCGGCGTGCCCTATGAGCAGCACGGGATCTATTGGTACGGAGATCGTAAGTCGCCGGAACATCCCTTCTACTGGCAGGCGGCGGCCAGGGCGGGTCGCTCGGTTGGTTTGGTAAACACCCTGCATTCGTCACCGGTCAACGAACAGTGCTCTGGCGGTAACTTCCGTTTCGCCATCCCCGACTGCTTCAGCAGCGACGATCAGACCATCCCATCCCGTTACTGGCGATTTCAGAGAGCAAACACCGCGCTGACCGAAGCCAACGGCCGACAGGTTCGCAGCCGACCTGGACGCACAGAGCTAGCCGACCTGGCCCGGTCGGTGCCGACACTGGGGTTGCGGCGCTCGACCCTGGTCGACCTGGCGAGACTGGTCGGGGGAGTGGCGGCCCGCCGAACACCTCCGGAACGGCTGCGGGCAGGACAATTCCTGTTGCAGCGCGACCTGTTTCTGCGGCTGCTGAAAGCGGAACGACCCGACTTGGCGCTGTTGTTCACCAACCACGTCGCCGCCAGCATGCATCGGTACTGGTACGCCCTGTATCCCGATGACTTCGCCGAGGAGCACTATGGCCAGCGCTGGGTTGAGCGCTATCGCGATGAGGTTCCCCGAGCAATGGAACTGCTCGATGAGTTCCTCAAGGATCTCAATTCATGGTGTATTCACAATGATCGAACGTTGGCGATCGCGTCGTCGATGGGCCAAGGCCCCAGCGCTCGTTTGGCCACCACCGTTGGTTATGAGGCGGTGATCGTCGATGCGAATTCGTTCCTCGATGCGGTGGGAATTTCCACTGATGATGTGACGGTCCTCGGGTCGATGGTCCCGCAGTTGACCCTGTCATGTCGGACTGCCGAATCGGCGGCAACGGTCGCCGCCACGTTGGCCGGCGCCGACGTCGGGGAAGTGTTTTGGGATGTCGACGGCAGCGATGCCATGGTCACGCTGACCTACCGTTTTGAGGTCGTCGACTCTCAAACCATCAAGATTCTGGGGCTCAAGCGGCCTTCCTCTGTAGCTGGCGTCGAGGTCTATCAGGTTGACGACCACTCGAGCGGCCGCCACATACCCCTCGGAATTCTGGGCGTTTCGAACTCGCCGAGCTTCAAGCCGCCCCCGGGCGGGCTGGTGGATTACCTTGAGTTTGCCCCCGCAGCGCTGGAGCATCTTGGCCTTTCGACAGGCCGGAGTCACCTCGATCCGAGCTTCGCTTTATAGCCAACTTGTGAAAAACTGCCGGGGCTCTACCGGCTTAGGCAGTTTCTGGAGCCATCGCGCTCAGCAATGTCAACGATCTCACCCATCTGTTGACTCCTTACGCTTTGTGATCAAGGTTGAACCTTGGGGGTGAAAGGGTCCTACATGTCCTCTAGGGTGTCTCTCACCACTACGGTGATTTTGCCTAATCACCCGAGTACAAAGACAAAGGGAGAGATTCGTGAAGAGTTTTCACTTGGGCCGCCTCGTGGCGGTTCTCTTAGGGCTTGCGCTCGTAGCTGCTGCTTGCAGTAGCTCAAGCGATGAGCCAGAAGCAACCGAAACCGAAACTGAGGGCACGACCGCCACTACTGAGGCCGCGCCAGAAGAAGAAGAAGAGACCACCGACGACACTGAAGCCATGGAAGAGGGCGGCTCCGCAATGGAGGGCGGCCTCAGCGGCCTGAAGGTCATCGATGACAACACCTTCACCGTTGAGCTCGAAAATGCCGACGCTGAGTTCCCAATTCAGCTGAGCTACAACGCTTACTACCCACTGCCTTCGGTTGCTTACGATGACCCCACCGGGTTCGAAGAGGCCCCGATCGGTAACGGTCCGTTCATGATGGATGGTGTCTGGAACCACGACATCGACATCAAGGTCGTTCCTTACGCCGACTACGCCGGCGCCGATGCTGCTGACGTCAGCAGCGTTACCTTCAACATCTACGAGGACTCCTCGACCACCGGCTACCTGGACCTCCAGGCCGGCGTGAACGACCTCGTAACCACCGTGCCTGCCGAGCAGATCGCAGCCGCCCAGGCCGAATTCGGTGACCGTTTCGCCGAGTCGCCTAACACCGGCTTCTACTACTACGGCTTCCCGACATACCTCGAAGACCAGTACCCACTGGACCTTCGTCGGGCCCTGTCGATGGCACTCGATCGTGAACTTCTGATCGACGCCATCCTCGACGGCTCCCGCTTGCCAGCTCACTCAGTGGTACCGCCTTCACTCGGTGGCCGCGATGAGGTCTGTGGCAACTGGAACTTCGACGCTGACGGCGCCCGCGAAGCCTTTGAGGCATTCGGCGGACTCGACGCTCTCGGCGATGAGCCGTTGATCGTTTGGTTCAACACCAGCACCAGCCACGAGCAGATCGCCGAGGCCGTCACCGGTCAGTGGCGTGACGTTCTGGGCATCGAGAACATCGAATTCCAGAACCTCGAGTTCAGCGAATACCTGCCACTGCTCGACAACAAGGAAGTAACCGGCGTGTTCCGCCTCGGTTGGGGCATGGATTACCCATCGCCGCTCAACTTCCTCGAGCCGCTGTATGCCAGCTACAACATTCCTCCGGTTGGCTCGAACAACGTCAACTATGAGAATCCTGCATTCGATGAGGCTTTGGCCGAGGGTAAGGCTGCAGTAGCGGCCACCGGCGAACTTTCCGATGGCATCCCCTTCTACGAGGCTGCCGAAGACCTGCTGTGTGAAGACACTCAGGTCCTGCCGATCTACTTCAGTAAGAACCAGTTCGCCTGGAACGACACTGTTGAGAACGTCTACATCACCGCCTTCGGTCGTCCGAACTACACCGAGATCATCGGTGGCGACATCGCCCTGGCGATCGGTGAGCCGGAGCACCTGTTCCCAACCAACTCAAACGAGTCCGAGGGTTCCAAGGTTCTCGACACCCTGTTCAAGGGTCTCGTCGAATTCGATGCCAAGACCACCGAGCCTTACAACGAGGTTGCTGAGTCGATCACATCCGATGACGGCGGCAAGACCTGGACCATCGTCCTCAAGGACGGCTGGACCTTCCACGACGGCGAGCCTGTAACGGCCGCCAGCTTTGTCAACGCCTGGAACTTTGGTGCCGATGGCGCCAACGCCCAGCAGAACAACAGCTTCTTCTCGAACATGGTCGGCTACGCCGACCTGAACGAGACTGAAGGGTAATTTAGCGGATTGCTGACAGGTGGGGGTGACGCGCTAGCGTCGCCCCCACCGGTCTTTTTCTACCTGGAGGGGCCACATTGGGTCGTTATATCATTCGCCGTGTTTTGCAATCAGTGCTGGTATTCATTCTGGCCACCGGACTGATCTTCTCTATGGTTTTTGCCCTCCCAGGCGATCCGATTCGCGCTCTTGCGGGCGAGCGGTCGCAGTCTGAGTCGGTGCGTAACGCACTGCGGGAGCAGTACAACCTCAACGACCCACTTCCTGTTCAATACGGCAAGTACATCTCTGGCTTGGTGCAGGGAGACTTCGGGGCCGACTTCCGCGGCCGGCCGGTTAGCGAAACCATCAAGCAGCGGGTTCCTATCACCGCCCGCTTGGCCCTCGTGGCCTTCCTGTTCGAAGTGAGCATTGGTATTGCCGCTGGCATTCTGGCCGGTGTTCGCCAACGAGGCTTCTTCGACAGTCTGGTATTGGTCTCGACCCTGACCGTCATATCGATACCCATATTTGTGTTGGGCTTCTTAGCCCAGATTACCTTCGGCCTGAAACTGGGGATCTTCCCGGTGGCAGGCATCAAGCAGGGCTGGATCTCATATATTCTGCCGGGCCTTGTGCTCGGGTCGGTCTCGCTGGCTTACGTGGCTCGACTTACCCGCAGCAGCCTGGTCGACAATCTGAAGACCGACTACGTGCGGACCGCTACCTCCAAGGGCCTGACCAGAGGCCGAGTGGTCGGCGTGCACGCCATGCGCAACTCGCTGATCCCGGTGGTCACCTACCTCGGTATCGACCTCGGCGCCCTGCTCGGCGGGGCCATCATCACCGAGTCGGTCTTCAATATCCCTGGTGTCGGCGGAGCGGTCTTCGACGGTGTTATCCGTCAGGAAGGCACCACCGTCGTTGGGCTGACCACGTTCATCATCATGGTCTACATGGTGATGACACTGCTGGTCGACATTCTCTACGCCGTACTTGATCCGAGGATCCGTTATGACTGACGCCGCTACCTCAGTAGTGTCCGACGCTCCTGGCGAGGACCACGAAGAAGAGATCCGCGAAGGCTCCCTGACGTCTGACGCCTGGCGTCAGCTCCGCAGGCGCCCGCTGTTCTGGATCTGTGTCGTCATCATCGCCTTCTTGATCGTCGCCGCAATCTTCCCCCAGTTGTTCACCAGCAGAGATCCGTTGCTCGGCGATCAGCGCAACAACCTCCAGCCGCCAAGCGGCGACCACTGGTTCGGCACCGATTTACTCGGTCGGGATCAGTACGCCCGGGTTATCTATGGCGCCCGAGTGTCGATCGTGGTCGCTTTTGTCGTCACGTTCGCCGCCGCGGCAGTCGCCCTGACTTTTGGTTCGCTTGCCGGTTTCTATGGCGGCATCATCGACACCCTGATCTCCCGGCTGGCCGACGTTTGGTTCGCCATCCCCACGGTGCTCGGCGGCATTGTCATGCTGCAGCTCTTCGAGCAGCGAACCATCATCACCCTCTGCCTTGTGCTGGTGACCTTCGGTTGGCCGACGATGCTACGGCTGGTGCGCTCTGCGGTAATCGCGGTAAAGGGAGCCGACTATGTCGACGCTGCCAGGGCACTTGGTGCCAGCGACCGACGTTTGATCGGTCGCCACATTCTGCCAAACGCCCTGACCCCGCTCGTGGTTTACATGGCCATCACCTTCGGCGTGGTAATCGCCGCCGAGGCCGCCCTGACCTTCATTGGCGTTGGGCTTCGCAAGCCGGCGGTTTCGTGGGGCCTGATCATCTCCGATTCCCGGGGACGAATCCAGACTCACCCGTATCTGCTGCTGTTCCCTGGCATGGTGCTGAGCATGGCGGTCTTCGCCTTCATTTTGCTCGGTGACCTACTCCGCGATGCGTTCGATCCGAGGCAACGCTGATGAGCGATTCCACAGTCAATACTCCGAGCCCCGGCGCCGGCTCATCCGATCCGCTGTTGGCGGTCGACGACCTGCAGGTCGAGTTCCGCATCGAGGACGGAACCGTCAAAGCGGTCAACGGACTCAGCTATTCGGTTGACCAGGGCGAGACCTTGGCCATCCTCGGTGAGAGTGGTAGCGGCAAGAGCGTTGGCGCTCAGGCGGTTATGGGTCTCATCGATTCGCCCCCCGGTTACATAACCGGCGGATCGATCCGGTTCCGTGGCACCGAGCTGCTCACCCTTGAAGAAGAAGACCGGCGAGCCATCCGTGGCGAGAAGATCGCCATGATCTTCCAGGACGCGCTCTCGTCTCTCAATCCGGTTTTTTCTGTTGGTTGGCAGATCGGTGAGATGTTCCGCCGTCACCGGGGCATGTCCAAAAAAGAGGCGAAAGCCGAAGCGATCAAAGCCATGGACCGGGTGAAGATTCCCGACGCTGCCCAGCGGGTTAGTGCCTACCCCCATGAGTTCTCCGGCGGCATGCGCCAGCGCATCATGATCGCCATGGCTCTGGCTCTCGATCCCGACGTGCTCATCGCAGACGAGCCGACAACTGCACTCGACGTGACGGTGCAGGCCCAGGTCATGGAC
Source organism: Acidimicrobiales bacterium (assembly GCA_050633745.1). Taxonomy (GTDB): domain Bacteria; phylum Actinomycetota; class Acidimicrobiia; order Acidimicrobiales; family SZUA-35; genus JAHELU01. The sequence continues at coordinate 3,754 of JBOEHD010000103.1, read as the reverse complement.
CTACTGAAAGACCTGCAGGCCGAGAACGGCATGGGTCTGATCCTGATCACCCACGATCTTGGCGTTGTCGCCGATGTGGCTGACCGGCTGGTGGTTATGTACGCCGGCCGTGGAGTTGAGAAGGGGGCCATGAAAGATGTGTTCGGCCACCCGCTTCACCCGTACACCGAAGGTCTGATGAACTCGATTCCACGTAGTGACGTGCACGTCGAGCGTCTCGAGCCGATCCAGGGCAATCCGCCCGACCTGTTGCGCATCCCTTCCGGTTGCGCCTTCCGCACTCGGTGCAAGTATGTGGAGGATCGTTGCAGCCAAGAGGTGCCTGAGCTCGTCGAATCCGGCGTCGGTGCCGATGGCACGGTTCGTTCTACTGCCTGTATCCGATGGAACGAGGTCTTTTCATGAGCGATACACAGGCCGGAGTAGAACTGATAGATCCGAAGCCAGCTGGCGAACAGCCTCTGCTGGTGGTCAAGAACCTCGTGAAGCATTTCCCGATCACCCGGGGCATCGTGTTCAAGCGCACGATCGGTACCGTCCAGGCCACCGATGACGTGAGCTTTGAGCTTCACCGAGGCGAAACCCTCGGGCTGGTAGGGGAGTCGGGCTGTGGTAAGTCCACGACCGCCAGGACGATCCTTGGGCTAGAGAAGGCTACATCGGGCGAAGTTTGGTTCGAAGGTCGCAATCTGACCGACCTGACCCGGGCCGAGATGCGGGAGGTGCGACGGGAAATGCAGGTGATCTTCCAGGATCCCTACGCCTCGCTCAACCCCCGTATGACGGTGGCCAACATCGTTTCCGAGCCGTGGAAGATCCACGACAACATCGTGCCAACCGACCGCCACCGTGTACGGGCTCAGGAACTGCTGGAGATGGTCGGGCTCAACCCTAACCACGTGAACCGTTATCCTCACCAATTCTCCGGTGGGCAACGGCAGCGCATTGGTATTGCTCGGGCGCTGGCCCTTGAGCCGAAGCTGATCATCGCCGACGAGCCGGTCTCGGCCCTCGATGTGTCGGTCCAGGCCCAGGTAGTGAACCTGCTGAAAGACCTGCAAAAAGAGTTGGGTCTGTCGTACCTGTTCATCGCTCACGACCTTTCGGTCGTCCGCCACATCTGCGATCGAGTGGCTGTGATGTACCTGGGCAAGATCGCCGAACTGGGCGACGAAGACGGCGTCTACGAGCACACTGCGCACCCCTACACCAAGGCGTTGCTTTCGGCGGTGCCGGTGCCATCGGCCGACCAGAGTCGACGACCGGAACGAATCCGGCTCGAAGGCGACGTGCCAAGCCCATCGGACCCGCCATCCGGTTGCCGTTTCCGCACACGCTGCTGGAAAGCCACCGACCGCTGTCGCGACGAAGTGCCGGTGCTGGCCGACCCCGGGCTCGGTCACGAAGTGGCCTGCCACTTCCCCGAGACATAAGCCGAATTGGGATGAACCGCGGCGACGACCGTCGTAGCTTCTAACCTAAGATCTGCCGTCTACGTGCAAATCGTGGCCCGGGTGGCGGAATGGCAGACGCAGAGGGCTTAAACCCCTCGGGAGGGAAACCTCCGTGCGGGTTCGAGTCCCGCCCCGGGCACCACAACACTACGGCTTGCGGCCAATCGAAACCTGGCTGACGCTACATGACCTTCGACACCAGGTAACTCACGTAGAGGGGCGTCAAGTACGTTTGATGAAGCCCCACCCGCACTCTCTCAATGAGTGTGCCCGAATACTCGACGTCGATGTAGGGCGATGCGTCTTTGTCGGCGACTCAGTAACAGACGCCGAAGCCGCCAACGCCATAGACATGCCATTCGTAGCCCTGGCCAACAAACCATCGAAAGTCGAATTGTTCGATTACTCCGGATGTCGATGGATTATTGCGTCAATGTCCGAACTGGTCGCCAGAGCCCGCAGCTGAGTTTCTCATCGAGGCGTCTGGGAGGGTCAATATCAGGCGAGAGCAGCCGATCTGGCTATTCGCACGATGTTTCGGCGTCGAGGAACATCAACGCTGCCAACGCAAAGCGTGAGTTTGGGTCGCTTATGAATCCGAATATTCCGAGAAATGCGAAAACGATCATCTGTAATCACGTGTTCGAAGCCAAGCGAGATGTGCTGTACGCCTACTTCGAAGACGACACAATCGGGCTCATGTGTGGCAGAACCGACCACGCACAGTCAGCTGATGAGTACAAGGTTGTCGGAGTAGGGCACCTTCTCGATCGTGACCCCTCGATTAGCGCAGGTTTGCAGTTGGCATTCCCTGACGGTGCGGTTGATAGGAACTCAACAGATGAATCTTGGCAGGTGACAGACAATTCGCCGGCTTAACTGCCGAGCAGCGGCCCTCCACCGATCGTTGTCTAGATGCCTAGCTTGTCGAGGCCCCTCAAGACTGTGTCGTGATCCCAGCTGTTTGTGAGGATGTTCGACACAATTGCATCGGTGCTGGTCGTGACATAGGGGAGTTCGTCAATATTGCGCGCTTCGACTCGGATTGGGCGTCCTCTGGTTGTGGTTGGCCACGGGGGAAGGGCGTTAGTAAGTGTTCCCTCGCAGGCAAACGATAGGTAGTCGTTGTCCCACGTACTTATCTCAGTGTCGAAGACCTCGATGGACACCGACATCCATGGGGTGAAGATGATGGAATGGCCGCCATCGAGTTGGATTGGTAGGACCACTCGGATGAAGAGATCATCGGGCTGGACGTGAAGCATCGTGTCTTCCATCCACGTGGCCTTTTTTGGCGAGCTTCCTGGCGGTCCAGCCTGCGAGCCGATCGGGGAGCCTGAACCGGAAGTCACCGTCATGAGCCTCAAGCGGCCAAACACACGTTGCACAGGTAGCCATAGGACCCGAAGAATACAACAGCCTCAAAGACCCGCAGGGCTTCCTAGGGTGCACGTTTACGATCACTGCAGCGGTGCGGTACTAGGGCGGTTACAGACGGGGCATGTGTGTAAACCCTGCTGATGTGACGTAACTTGCTCTGATGCTGACTGGAGCTGCCGCCGCATTCGAGCCTGTGTTCGGTAGACCTTCATGGTCAGTCAGGAAGGGTGTGAGTTCCTTCTTGACGTTGGAGTTCGGCGAGCCGCAACTGCAGATCGATTCCGAGCCCCGAGAGTTAACCCATCATCCTGTTGACGGTGAGAGGTTCATCGTTCGCCGTCGGCTTGTGCAGCTTCACGGGGAGTGGCATCTGTGGATCTATGTCTGTGACTGGGTTCTGACAGTCGATGGGCGTGAGCTCGCCCGATCAGATTCTGACGATCTAACGATCCACATCTCGCTTGACGTGCTGAATGGGCAGGCGTTGTCGAGCGTTTCGGTTGAGCCTGATTCTGGCAGCTGCGTCTTTCGATTCGATCTCGGTTGCGTTCTCTCGACGATGCCGTCACCTGTGGAGGACTACGGGCACGACACGGTTGACCAATGGATCTTCTTTCAACCGTCTGGAGAGACGTTGTCTTTCCGGTCTGACAGGAGCTTCGAGATCGAGCAGCCACTTGTTGAAGGGTGATGTCGAGCACTCCATCGGTGCCGATATCGGGTGGTCGATCAAGTCCAGGTTCCATCCAGAACGTTGCGAGCGTGTTCACGAATCTTCTCATCTGGGTCGACTAGGTGGGCCTCTAGCAACGGTCTTATCTGATCAGTAAGACCCAGGTCGTAAGTTAGGCCCATGAGGGCATAGGCCCTGACCTCGGCATCGGCATCCCCTGCCATCTTGACCAGCGTGTCAACGATGT
>JBOEHD010000102.1:0-38532 GCA_050633745.1 Acidimicrobiales bacterium | reverse complement strand
CCCCCAGGTCGAAGACCTGCTTAACAAGACCGATTCCAAGTTCGGTCTCTGCACTTTGGCTAGTACCCGGGCTCGGCAGATCAATGCCTACTTCGGTCAGCTTGGTGACGGTCTCGGTGCGATGGTGCCGCCTCAGGTCACCTCGGTCGCTCGTAAGCCGCTCTCGATCGCATTCGAAGAGATTGCAGCCGAGAAGATCGTGCCTGTCCGGGTGCCCAGCGAAGAGTCTGGCAGCGGCGACAGCGTCGCCTAGCTCCCAGTGCTCCAAGGTCGTCGGATTGTCCTCGGGGTTTCCGGGGGCATCGCCGCCTACAAAGCGATAGAGGTCTGTCGGCGTCTCGTCGACTTAGGCGCGCACGTTATTCCTATTCTGACCGACGCAGCGCACAACATGGTTGGTCCAACCACCTTCACCGCGCTGGCATCGGAACCGGTCAAGACCAGCCTCTGGAACGACAGCGATCCCATTCCCCACACCAAGATGGGGCAAACTGCGGACGCAATCGTGGTTTGTCCAGCCACGGCACGGATTCTCTCGGATCTGCGAACCGGCCGTTCGGCCGACCTGCTCTCCGCCACTCTGATCGCCACCGCAGCGCCGGTGGTGGTTTGTCCTGCGATGCACACCGAGATGTGGGAACATCCGGCTGTCGAGGAGAACATCGAGGTGCTGCGCAACCGTGGCGTTGTGATTGTGCCTCCAGAAGAGGGTCGCCTGGCAGGCGGAGATATGGGCAAAGGTCGCCTCGCCGACCCGGCCACCGTCGTTGAGGCCGTCGTAGCGCTATTCGCCGATCGACCGCTGAGCGGCCGATCGGTTCTGATTTCGGCCGGTGGCACAAGAGAACCGCTCGACCCGGTCCGTTACCTCGGTAATCGCTCCTCGGGCAAGCAGGGCCATGCACTGGCCGAAGTGGCCCTATCGATGGGCGCCGATGTCACATTGGTGACCACGGCAAACCAGCCAGCTTCGGCTCGAATAGACCGAGTCGACGTGGAAACGGCTGCTGAAATGCACGCGGCGATTGCCTCGCGATCGGCTGCGATGGACGTGGTGATAATGGCCGCGGCGGTTGCCGATTTCCGGCCCATGGGTGCATCGACTCAAAAGATCAAGAAGGCTGATGGCACACCAACCGTCCTTCTAGAGCAAACCGTGGATATTCTGGCCGAGTTAGGGGCGAAGAAGCCCTCCGGGCAAGTCCTGGTAGGTTTCGCCGCTGAAACAGAAAATATGCGAGACAACGCTCTCGGTAAGCTCAAACGTAAGGGCGCCGATCTGCTTGTCGCCAACGATGTGTCAGCTCCCGGAGTCGGGTTTGCACACGACACAAATGCGGTGACGATCTTCGGTTCCGATGGTTCGGTGCGAGAAGTCTCTTTGAACGACAAGTCAGCAATCGCCGCGGCCGTGCTCGAAGCAGCGGTGGAGCGGTTGCCCAACATCGAAAGCAAAAACCATTGATGAACAACTTCACCTTTACCTCTGAATCGGTTACCGAAGGCCACCCGGACAAGATGGCCGACCAGATTTCGGACGCCATCCTCGACGCCCTTCTCGAGCAGGACCCCCACAGTCGGGTTGCCTGCGAGACCATGGTTACGACTGGCCTAGCCATTGTGGCGGGCGAGATCTCAACCACGGCCTATGTCGACATCCCCTCGGTGGTCCGCAAGACCATCACCAAGATCGGTTACGACACCGAGACCTACGGTTTCGATGGCAAGACCTGCGGTGTGATGGTGGCTATCGACGAGCAGTCGGCCGACATCGCCCAGGGCGTTGACAAGTCAGAAGAGGTCCGCACCGGTACCTCAAGTGGCGATGCCTACGACGAGCAGGGCGCTGGCGACCAGGGCATGATGTTCGGCTACGCATGCAACGAGACCGACGTCTTGATGCCGCTGCCGATTCACCTGGCCCATCGTATGGCCGAGCGTCTCGCCGAGGTCCGCCGGGCTGGTACCGTCCCGTACCTCCGCCCCGATGGCAAGACCCAGGTCACCTTCGATTATGTCGACGGCAAGCCGGTCAGCCTCAAGACCGTGTTGATCTCAACTCAGCACGATGACGGCATCGACCGCGAGAGCATGATCCGTCCCGACCTGATCGAGCACGTGATCCGCCCGGTAGTGCCCGAGCAGTTCCAGAACGACGACTACCAGGTGCTGATCAACCCGACCGGTCGCTTCGTAATCGGTGGCCCGGTTGGCGACGCAGGCCTCACCGGCCGCAAGATCANNTTCTCCGGCAAGGACCCGTCGAAGGTCGACCGTTCAGCCGCTTACGCCACCCGCTGGGTGGCTAAGAACCTGGTAGCCGCAGGCGCAGCCGACCGTTGCGAGGTCCAGGTGGCTTACGCCATTGGCGTCGCCCACCCGGTATCGATCATGGTCGAAACCTTCGGCACCGAGAACGCTCCGGTCGAGAAGATCCAGGACGCTGTCCGCGCCGTATTCGACCTCCGCCCCGGCGCCATCCTCGACGACCTCGAGTTGCGTCGCCCGATCTACTCGCCGACCGCGGCTTACGGCCACTTCGGCCGCGAAGGTGGCGACTCGTTCACCTGGGAGCGCACCGACAGGGCCGATGCCATTCGCTCCGAGTTGGGGCTCTAAAGCAGCCTCTGTCGGGCTGTAGCAACCGTACGTTCCTCATATGACCGAACCGGCTCGCCTGTTCGATCCAGATGAGGGCCGAAAAGAACCTGAACCCGCCGTTCTCCAAGCCGGAGAGCGGCTGGTTCGCGTTCTGCCAGACGTTTCCGGACTCGACAAGGAGTTCGACTACATCGTTCCTGCAAAGTGGGCCGCCGATGTGGCCATCGGGTCGATCGTCAGGGTCGACCTGCACGGCCGCCGTGTGCCCGGCTGGGTAACCGCGGTCGACCTCGCCCCAAAGCCCGGAATGCAGCTGCGGTCTATCTCCAAGGTCTCCTCTGTCGGCCCTCCGGCTGAGATCGTCGAGCTTGGCCGCTGGGCTGCCCATCGCTGGGCCGGACGGTTAACGCCGATTCTAAAAACAGCCTCTCCTCCGACGATGGTCAAGGCTTTTCCAAAACCGCGGCCGGTCAAGGTCGCCGACAATGCAGCCGATGCCGATGACCCGGTTGTCGCCGAAGCGTTTTCGCAGCCCGGGGTCACGGTGGTGCGGGTCGGGCCGGCCGATGACCAGTTGCGTTTTGTCGAGGCGGCAGCGGCAAGGGGTAACACGCTGGTTATCGTGCCCGGCGTTGCCCGGGCCCGCTGGCTCGGCGGTCGGCTGGGGCGTTCGGGTTACCGGGTGCATCTCCATCCGAGTGGTTGGGCCGCAGGTAGCACCGGGGGAGTGGTTATCGGATCCCGGTCCGCGGCGTGGGCCCCAACAGCCCCGCTCGACTCGGTGATGGTGCTCGACGAGCACGATGAGTCGCTGTACGAGGAACGAATTCCGACCTGGCATGCCAGAGACGTTGCTATCGAGCGGGCCGAACGGGCCGGGGTACGGTGTGTGCTGATCAGCCCGGCGCCATCGTTGAGCGCCCTCGAACGAGCCGACCGGGTGCTGCAGGTGGCCCGAACCGAGGAGCGAAACGGTTGGCCGGCGGTTGAGGTAGTCGATCGCCGTGACGAAGAGCCCGGCCGGTCGGGGCTGTTCTCGCCCCGGGCCGCCGCGGTTTTGCGGGGCTCGGATGGCGCTGTGGCCGTTCTGAATCGTAAGGGCCGGGCTCACATGTTGGCCTGCAGCTCGTGCGGGGAACTGGTCAAGACCGAAGACGGCGAGTTCTTGATGACCGAGGTCGACGGTCGTTTGCTGGCGCCGAGTACCGGCGAAACTCGACCGCTGATATGTGCGGTCTGCACCGGCACCCAGCTCAAACGAATCCGGCTAGGAGTGACGCGGGCCGCCGAAGAACTCGCTCTGCTGGTCGGCCGGGAAGTAAACGAAATCTCCTCCGACACCGGCGCTCCAAAAGACGCAGGCTCCGGTTTGTTTCTTGGTACCGAAGCTGCGCTACACACCGGGCTCGACGTCGACTCGGTGGTGTTCTTGGACTTCGATCAGGAGCTGCACGCACCTCGCTACCGGGCGGCGGAGCAGGCGATGTGGATGTTGGTCCGGGCTGCTCGTATGGTCCGGGGCCGCCGCTCGACCGCCCGCATCGTGATCCAAACCCGATCTCCTGACCACCGGGTGTTGAAGGCCGCGGTGGCTGCCGATCCCGGTCGCATGATCGAGGCCGAACGGGAACTGCGCAGCGCTCTCGGTTTCCCACCGATGGGAGCGTTGGCTGAAGTTGGCGGCGCAGGGGCAGAAGAATACGTGACCGCGCTGCGGGCTGACGAAGTCACCGCCGCGCTCATCGACCAGGGCACGGTGCGTCCGCTAGGCCCTCGCGAGGATGGACGCTATCTGATCCGAGCCGAAGACCCAGGACAGCTGGCCGACGTGCTGGGCCGAACCCCGCGGCCAAAGCAGCGGACCAGGGTCGCTGTCGACCCCCCTCGGGCCTAGGCGCTCCAAGACTGTCTGGCAGTTTCGTAGATCGCCGCCGTTGCCGCCTGGGCGACGTTCAACGATCCGACCTTGCCAAGCTGAGGGAGGAAGCCGATGTGATCGACCGCGGCCAGGGTGTCTTTGTGAACGCCGCGCTCCTCGTGGCCCATCACCAGGCAGACCGCAGCGCCGAGTTCGAGATCGAAGAGCGGGACCGCCGACGGGGTCAGCTCGATGGCCACGGTTGTAAAGCCCGCGGCCTTTGCCAGCGCCAACGCCTCGGGGGTGTCCTTGGTTTCGTGGGTTTCGACCAGTCGCTCACAGCCGAGGGCGGTCTTGGCCACCTTGGCGTGGGTCACCGGTTGGGTGGGTGGTGCCAGCCAGATCGTTTCCAGCTTGTAGGCCGCGGCCGATCGCAGGATAGAACCGATGTTGTACGGGTTCTGAACCCCATCGAGGATCATCGACACGCGCAGGTCCGTTCGGCGACGCCAGTCTCGGTGCAGTCGCTTTAGCTCGGTCGGCGAGAGCGGTTTCTGGTTCGAGGAATTACCGCTCACGTTTGTTCTCCGGGTATCTCTTGAGTTTGTTCGTGATCTTGATCTTGTTCTGGGCGGGCGCTGACATCGAGCAGGCGATAGCCAGCCCGTGACGACCGGCGGGTTGTCGGCCATCCCTGGCGCTCGAGCCAGCGATGCAGACTGTCTGAACCCAGATGTTTCTGCACGACGAGGTGCGCTGAGCCTGCTGGTTTCAGCCGGCTCAGCCACAGGGTCAACAGCGCCTGTAGCTGCGCCTTGCCAACCCGGATCGGTGGGTTGGACCAGATCCGGTCGAATCCGACATCGTCCGGAATCTCGTCTGGGGCCACCACGTTGACGTTGCTCAGACCAGCCTCGGCTGCGTTGTCCCGGCACAGGTCTCGGGCTCGAGAGTTGATCTCGACGGCCCAGACGGTGGCCTCCGGGTTGCGAATTGCCAGGGTCAGGGCGATCGGCCCGTAGCCGGCGCCGACGTCGAGCAGGTTGCGATCACCGGCGACTGCTTCCGGTCCGTCGAGCAGCAGCAGCTTTGTTCCAGGGTCGAGTTTGTTACGGCCGAAGACCCCGCTGTCGGTCGCTAACCGCAGCGACACGTCTGGCAGCACCATTTCGATGCTCGACCTGGCCGACGGTGTGCTCGGCGTGGCCTCAAAATACTGCTGGGGTTTGTCGGCTTGGCTCACTGCTTGGCACGTTAGCCGCCGCGGAATCGAGCGACACGGCGCAGGCACAGGCGGGAGTGCCAGTAGGAGTACCAATAGGAGTAAGAGTGATGGGCTCTACATGTCCAGCCATGAGGCGTGGCCGATAGCCTTAATGGCATGTCCTCGCCATACAAAGTTCGGGTTTTTGGGGATCCGGTTCTCAGAAAGGTGGCCGACGAGGTCACCGACGTCGACGGCAAGCTGGTCAAGCTCGTCGATGACATGCTCGACACGATGTACGCCGAGCCCGGTATCGGCCTGGCCGCACCGCAGGTCGGTGTGCAGCGCCGGCTCTTTGTTTACGACATCGGCGATGGCCCGGAGACGCTGATCAACCCGGTAATTTCCGAGTCCAGCGGCGAGTGGGTCTATGAAGAGGGCTGCCTTTCGGTGCCCGGGCTGTACTGGGAGATCGTGCGGCCAAAGGAAATCCATATCACCGGCTACGACCTAGACGGCAAAGAGGTCTCGCTAGAGGCCGACGAATTGCTATCGCGACTGTTCCAGCATGAACTCGACCACCTCGATGGCATCATGCTCGTCGATCACCTCGACACCGACACTCGCAAGGCGGCGCTGAAGCTGCTGCGAGAGCGCTATGCCGATGTGCAGGCACCGTCGGAGCAGTCCACGAAGCCCGGTGGCGGTCTCACCCTTCCATGAGTAACCCGCTGGCGGTCCCGCCAAGCGACATTAAGCGAGTCGTCTTCCTCGGTACCCCCGAACCCTCCGTGGTGGCGCTTCGAGCGCTACTGGACGCCGGTTTCGACATTCCGCTTGTGGTGTCAAGGCCCGATCGTCGTCGCGGTCGTGGCTCGAAACTGATCCCGTCGCCGGTCAAACAGGCGGCGCTCGATCTTGGCCTTTCGGTATCCGATGACATGGCTGAGGTGGCCGAAGTAGCTAACGGTGGCATCGATGCCGCGGTGGTGGTGGCCTATGGCCGCATCATCCCGGTTGCGTTGCTCGAACAGGTTCCGATGGTCAACATCCACTTTTCCCTGCTCCCAAGATGGCGGGGTGCGGCCCCGGTCGAGCGGGCGATTCTGGCCGGCGATAGCGAAACCGGGGTGTGCCTGATGGAGGTAGCCGAAGGGCTCGACGAAGGCGGCGTGTATGCCAGGGCTACCACCCCCATCGGTGAGAACGAATCGGCCGAAGATCTTCGAGACCGCCTGGCGGTGCTCGGAGCCGACCTCCTGGTCGAAAATCTGAGTCGTGGTTTGGGAGAACCGGAGCCGCAGGTTGGCGAGATCACCTACGCGGCCAAGATCGACCGCGGGGAATCTCGGCTGCGATTCGATCGCTCGGCGATTGAACTTCAGCGCACGGTTCGGGTCGGCCGAGCCTGGGCGGAGTTCCGTGGCAAGCGGCTCGGCATCGAGTCGGCAACCGTCGAGCCTGGAACCGGTAAGCCGGGCGAACTCCAGGGACTATCGGTGGCGACAGCCGACGGCCTGCTTGGTTTGGTCACGGTTAAGCCCGAGGGCAAACGAGCCATGCCTGCTCAAGATTGGGCCAACGGCCTGCAGCTGAAGCCCGGTGAATCACTTGTCTAGCGATAACCGAACCGAGCCGTCGAAGCGGAACAAGTCGCCGAAGAAGTCGGGCCGATCGTCGGGGTCTCCGAAGGGGGCCAAGTCGCCGAGGCCAAACAAGGCCGGCCTCGACAGTCGAAAACTGGCCATCGATGCCATGGTGCGAATCGAAAAGGGCGGCGCATACGCCAATATCGTTTTGCCCGAGATGCTGGCAAAGTCGGAGTTGATCGATGAGGACCGCCGGTTCGTAACCCAGCTGGTCTACGGCGCCACCAGGATGAAGCGGGCCTGCGATCACCTGGTCGACCGGTTCCTGCTTGGACCCACCGATGATCAGATTCGGGCGGCCCTTCGGATCGGCGCCTTCCAGCTTGTGTTCCTTGGCACCCCACCTCATGCTGCGGTCGACGCCACCGTCAGCGCGGTGAACGGCGGCGGTCGCAAAGTGGTTAACGCGGTGCTGCGCCGAGTGGCCGGAGCCCCCGTCGAGTACCCAAACGAGGCGACTCGGCTCAGCTACCCGGACTGGATTCTTAAGCGACTCACCGCCACCCTCGGTGCAGATCGGGCCATCGCCGCGCTTGAAGCCATGAACGAGGCTGCCAGCACATCGACCCGAGACGACGGCTATGTGCAAGATCCGGCTTCGCAGTTGGTCGTCGAGACGGTCGGCGCCGGGCCCGGCGACCTAGTGATCGACCTCTGTGCCGCTCCCGGAGGCAAAGCCACCGGTTTGGCGGCTCGGGGTGCCCGAGTCATCGCTGGCGATCGACGCATGAGCCGGGTTGGTCTGGTAGTCGAGAACGTCGATCGGCTGGAGAGCGACGTGGCAGTGCTTGTGGCCGACGGCCGCTTCCCTCCGCTACGCCCCGGCATCGCCGACCATGTCTTGATCGATGCTCCCTGCTCTGGATTCGGCAGCCTGCGCCGCCGCCCCGATGCCCGGTGGAGGATCGACCCTCAGGGGCCGGAGCGCCTAGGCAAATTGCAGCTCGAGCTGGTATCGAGCGGCTTAGAGCTACTGAAGCCCGGCGGGGTTCTCACCTACAGCGTTTGCACCTTCGGCGACTTCGAGGGTCGAGCGGTGATCGACCAGGCGGTGGCTGACCACGACGTCGGGCGGGTGCAGTTGCCGGGCGACCCATGGCTTCAGGTCGACGGCATCGCCGTGCTGTTGCCAGACGCCTCAGACGGCATGATGCTGGCCCAGCTCAAGAAAAACGGCTAGTTCCGAGCCCGAGCCCGAGCGCGATCGCTGAGCTGAGCGGTCTGTTCGGCTGCGCTGATCCGCTTGGCTGCGCGGTCCGCTAGACGGTGCCGGTAGCGGTGATCGAACCCATGCGGCCGGCCTTGAAGTCGGTGAATGCCTCTTGTAACTCAGCTTCGGTGTTCATAACGAACGGTCCGTAGCGGGCCATCGGCTCGTCGATGGGTTGACCGGTCAGCACGATGCAGTCGAATGCCTCGGCAGCATCGGACGGTACGGAAAGCAGCACGTCGCCCTCGGTGCGATCGAAGACAGCTGACTGTTGCGGCTCGAGTCGCTGAGCGTCGGCCCCAACGTCGCACAACCCAGCGAATACGTAGACCGCTGCGGTGTGGCCCGCGACCACTGGGATGCTGAGCGTGGTGCCGGGTTGCACGGCGAGTCGAGCGAACCCCACCGGGGTGTGGGTTTTCGCCGGGCCCTGCCCGCCGAGTATCTCGCCCGCCACGATCTCAGCGTTCCAACCCTCGCCAGCCACCGAGGTGAGGTCGGGGGCAGGCAGAGCCTGGTACTTCGGTGCGGTGCGTCGTAGCGAAGCTGGCAGGTTGACCCACAGCTGGATGCCGTGGCCGGTGCCGCCTTCGGTCTGGATCCGGGTGCTCGGCATCTCGGAGTGAACGATGCCGTCGCCTGCGGTCATCCACTGCACATCGCCGGGGCCGATGATTCCGTGATTGCCCGCCGAGTCGTGATGCTCGACTTCGCCCTGCAGGATGTAGGTCACGGTCTCAAAGCCGCGATGAGGGTGGGCTGGCGCCCCGACCGCCTCGCCGGGTTCGCGATAGTTCGGCGCCATTTCGTCCAACAGCAGGAAGGGGTCGAGCCAGTCGAGGGTTTGGGTCGGAAACGGGCGATACACCTCGAAACCGCCACCTTCGATGGTTGATGTGGCCTGCACGATTTTTGCAAGCGGTCGAGTTGTCTTTGTTTCTGCCATCACTAGTCCTTCCAAGTTGTCGTCCATCAATAACTTGAAGGTTCAAGTTATTGATTCCAGGCTACGCCGAGAAACTTGAAACGTCAACTAGTTGAAATTCGTGATGATCTTGGCGGTGGGGCCTAACAGGCAGGCTGCGGTGCCGGTAGCTCAGCCGAGTTCTGGGTCGATAATGCGAACGAACAACCCGGATCGGACCTTGGGAACGAAGTACGTTGACTTCGGGGGCATAACCAAGCCGTCGTCGGAGGCCTTCATCAACGTGGCCATCGGTACCGGCCGCATCAGGAACAACGCCTCATCCTCACGCACCCTGAGCGCCGCGACCGCAGCTGGGTCGTCCAAACCGGGGCGGTACGAGAGGCGGTGATCGGATGCGGTCTCGTCGATCCCCAACAGTGGCCGCAGAACCTGTCGTCCCAGTCGAACGGGATCGATGTTGTCGAGCGCTTCTGCCGCGTCGGAGGCGAAGGGCAGTTCAAACACGGTCCACACCATGTCTGGCTCGCTTTCGTCAGCGGGAAATAACGGCCGGCCGAAGGCCAGTTCGCTGGGACCGCGCGCGGTCACCTCGTCTGGGTCAACGGTGGTGCGACAGGCGAAGTTGCCATTCAGTTCGGCCTCGATCGTGGCGGCATCGAAGCCCATCAAGATTCGATGAAAGGCCAGGTTGTGCAGCTCTTCGTAAGGGAAGAGCGTCGACAGCATCAGATGGTTGCCCTGCTCGGCCGGTGTTGCCATAGCTCGGTCGGCCGACGCCGCTGCAGCCCGGTGGTGGCCATCGATGAGATACAGGTTGGCTTCGCTAAATGCGGCGCGGATCTGTTCGGTCTGAGAAGCGTCAGTGATGGGCCACAACTGTTGCCGCAGTCCCATGTCGTCTTCGAAGTCGAGGAACGGCTGGCCTGCGGCGACCGCCTCGTCGATGATTCCGACAACCGCTGGGTTCGACCGGAACGCCAAGGCGATCGGACTCGACTGAGCCCCGACGACCTGAAGGTGGCGGGCCAGATGCTGAGCTCGGTTCTGGCTGATCCGTTCGTGGATCCGTACAACACCGCTGTCGTAGTCGGTGGTGGCCACGCCACATACGAGGCCGGTCTGGCTCCAGCCGCCCTGAATGAGCCGGTAGACGTAGAACGACGGGTCGATAACCGGCCCAAAAACGCCGTCGGCCAACATCGTTTCAAGCTGTTGGCGCCCTGCGGCCAGCGCATCCGACGCCGGGTCGGCTGACGTTGGATCCATATCATCGGGGGACCGGGTAACCCCGAGGTAGGAGCGAGGGTGGTCAGCTAGGTGTTGTCTTCTGGCTTCGATCGAGAGCGCGTCGTGTGGGGGCGACGGCACCTCGTCGACCAGTTCCGGGAGAACAAACCGCAACGCAACCGGCTCGACGGATGCCATCGGCTAACCGTTCGCCGCGGCGAAGCCGTCCATAAACTCGGCCAGAGCGGCGACGCTCTCAGTCGGGAGGGCGTTGTAGATGCTGGCTCGAACCCCACCGACCGAACGGTGACCCTTGAGATTCATGAGCTTCTGTTCTTTCGCCTCGGCGAGGAAGCGGCTTTCCAGTTCTTCGGATCCGAGGCGGAACACGACGTTGGTGTGCGATCGGCAGTCGCTGTCGACCGGACTGGTGAAGAAGCCGTCGCTCGAATCGATGCGGCCGTAGATCATGCTCGAACGCTCAGCCGCTCTGGCCTCCATACCGGCCACGCCGCCATTGGACTTCATCCACTTCAGCATCTTGCCCGTGGCCCAGATGGCAAAGACCGGGGGAGTGTTGGCCAAGCTGTCGGACTTGGCGTGGTTCTCGTACCGGAGATAGCTGGGGGTGTTGGCCGGGGCTTCAGCCAGCACCGAGTTGCGCACGAACACGACGGTAAGGCCAGCGGGCCCGATGTTCTTTTGCGCGCCACCGTAGATGAGGTCGAAACGATCCCATGGCACCGACCTGGTGAGATAGTCCGATGACATGTCGGCCACCTGGCGGACATCGAGCTCATAGAATTCCGGCAGTCGAATACCGCCGATGGTCTCGTTCGACGTCACGTGCAGATAGCGGCTGTTGTCCTCGATTTTAAGTTCGCTTGCCTGTGGCATCCTGACGAAGCCGTCTTCGGCGCCAGACCATGCCTCGTAGCTTGCGCCGTCGATGCGAGAGGCATCTTCCAGGGCCTTGGATGCCCAGCTCCCGGTGACCACATAGCCACCTCGGCCAGGCTTGCCGCCGTCGCCAGCGGCCAGCAGGTTCATGGGCACCATGGCGAACTGCAGCGAGGCTCCGCCCTGCAGCAGCAGGATCGAGAAGTCGTCGGGCACCAGATAGAGCTCACGAAGCAGGTTGATCGTGTCGTGATGAACCTCGTCGTAGACGGGGTCTCGGTGGCTCATCTCGATCAGCGACATGCCGCTGCCACCAAAGTCCGGCATCTCGTCTGCCAGTTCTCGGATGACCGACTCGGGGAGGGTGCAGGGGCCGGCGCAGAAGTTGTGTACACGTTCCATTGGTGCAGCTCGCTTAGGTTTGAGGGGTAACGACGATGTTGAAGACCTCATCGATGTCGAGGATCGACTGGATTGCGGCCTCCGGTGGGGACACGCTGACGTTGATGCTGGCCACGGCGGCCTCGCCGCCTTCGAAAACCTGGTTTTGCATCTGCTGTACGTTCAAGCCGTTGCTGCGAAGCACGGCGAAGACTTTGGCCAGTACCCCGACACGGTCGAGATGGCGAATGGTGATCGAACAGCCGCCAGACGGTTCCGATCTGAGATTGACGCAGTTGATGGGAGCGCCTGCGGCGAATGCGTTTATCGCTTCCAGAGTGCCGTCGGCTACCGAACGTTGGGCCTGGGCGGTCGACGCTCCGATGTGGTGGGTGCCGACGACCCGAGGGTGCTTCGCCAGCTCCGAGGCAAATGTGCCGCTGCCGGAGGACGGTTCGTCTGCCCAAACGTCGAGACCGGCTCGGACCGAGCCTGCGTCGAGGGCTCGGCGGAGTGCGCTCTCGTCGACGACATCGCCCCGCGAGGTGTTCAACAACACTGCGTTGTCTGGCAGAAGGGCAAGGAACTCATCGTTGACCATGCCTTTTGTGGCATCTGAGGCTGGCACATGGAGGCTGACGATGTCGGCCTCCGACAGCAGCGTCTCCATGGATTCGACCATACGAACGCCAATGCTGCGGATGGACGACTGCACCTTGGCCGAGCGGTCGGGTTTACGTTGCGCCGAAACCGCCATGCCGAAGGCCTTGGCCCGCTCGGCGACCTCCAGGCCGATATCGCCGAGCCCGATGATGGCCAGGCGTTTGCCGTAGAGGCCATCGGACTTCGAGTAGTCCGATTTGTTCCACACGCCGTTCCGAAGGTCGGCGGTGTTGTCGGCGATTCGCCGGTCGACCGCAAGCAGTAGTCCCATCGTTAGCTCAGCGACGGCGACGGCGTTGCGGCCCGGAACGTTGCAGACGAAGATGCCTTTCGCCGACGCGGCGACCTTGTCGATGTTGTCGGTTCCTGCGCCGGCTCTCACGATGAGGCCGAGTTGGTTACCGGCATCGATAGTCGCTGCGGTGACCTTGGTGCTGCGGACGACGAGCACATCGAAGCCGCCGACCGCCTCTGGCAGCGTGTCTGCGGTGAGTGAGCCATCGACAACGCACTCATGGCCGTTGGTCAGCAGCGGCTGCAGGCGGGATTCATCGATCCCGTCGGCATAAAGAATTCTCATGCGTGTCCTTGCTTCAAGCCGGGCGCCGGCCCAAAGGGGCGGACGCTTGGATCGGAAGAGTTGGTGCCCGTAGAGTACAGCGGCCGGTCGGCTGCCACACGAGGTTATATGGCCTAATTTCAGCCGCGGCTGAGCAACAGTCGAACCTCGACTTTGCCTTCGTCTCTCACGGTGACGACAGGGTTCGTCGGATTGTCTATCCCGTAGTCGGAAAACAGCACATCGATCGAGGCGACGAGCTCGATTCGGTCACCCAGAAGCTGGGCATCGACAGGAAAACTCACCTGGTTGGTGACTCCTCGCAGGGTCAGCTCGGCAACCGCCTCGGCGGCTACCGCAGCACCATCTGCCGGGGTAGCTCCGAGGGCGATCGGTTCGAGCAACGTGAGCGTGGCGGTTGGGAACTCCTCGGCGTTCATAACCGGGCCGGTGAAATGGCCGTCCCGGTGGCTTTCGTCGCTGGCTATGGAGGCGACGTCGACTTCGAACGAAGCAGCGTTGATGGCAGTGCCAGCGATTTCGATGCTCCCGGTGATCTGATCGGTGCGCCCGACCGCCTCAAAGTCTTGAATGCCTCGCAAGTCTTCGACCACTCGGTATCCGGCCTCTGACCCGTGTGAGACGGTCCATATGCCATCGAGTGAGGGTTCAGGAGCCACCGTCGCTGCTTCGGTCGTGTCCGAGGCGCTGGAATCGCTGCCGGTCTCGTCTGTCGATCCAGCGTCATCGGCTGCCGATTCGCTGGTTTGCGTTTCGGTCTGTTCGGTTAAAACGAATTCATCGGGGGCGTCGCTACGAATCAGGTTGAAGTAGATGAGCACAGCGGCGATCAGGGCTAGTGCCACCCCAGCGGCGCCGATCGCTAGTCGTTTCACAGGTTCTCCAACAGCGTTGCCAGGTCGTCCCAAAGGTCCTCGACGTGCTCACAACCTACGCTCAACCGTAGCAGCGTGGCCGGCACGTGTTCTTGGCCGCTTAGTCTGGCACGTCGTTCGATCGTCGATTCGACACCACCGAGGCTGGTGGCGGCGGTGACGACCGCCAGGTTGGTCAGCGCTTCGTCGAGCGCCTCTGGCGTGCCCGACGTCTCGAACGACAGGACCGCTCCGGGGCCAGCCAGAGTGCGTTTGGCCACTTCGTAGCCAGGGTCGGTCGACAGCCCCGGGTAACGGACCTTTGTCACCGAGCGATGTTTGCCGAGGCGGATCGCAAGGTCGGTTGCCGACGCCTGGGAGCGAGCCAGGCGTACCGGCAGCGTCCGTAGGCCTCGCAGTGCCAGGAACGCTTCGAGCGACCCGATGACTGCGCCGCCCAGCAGCCTGCGTCGGGCTAGGCCGTCGCGTAGCTCCGGGTCTGCGGTGGCCACGATTCCACCGAGCAGGTCGGAGTGGCCGCCGATGAACTTGGTGGCGCTATGCAGCGAATAGCTTGCCCCGTGATCGAGCGGGCGTTGCAGCAGCGGGGTGGCAAAGGTGTTGTCGACTGCGGCCGTAACCCCGGCGTCTTCGGCGGCGGCGCAGAGCTGGGGCACATCGGCGACGGTCAACATCGGGTTCGACGGCGACTCCAGCCAGATCAGGTCGGGCTTGCCTGCGATCAGGGTTAGCCAGCGATCGGTGTTGTCGGCTGCGACGTGTTCGACGGTCCAGCCCAACTTGGCCACCCCGTCGGACAGGATCATCGACACGCCCTGATAACAATCATCGGGGGCGATGATTCTGGCCCGCTTCGGTAGCTGGTCGAACACCGCCGACACTGCGGCCATGCCCGATGAAAAGGACACGGCCCAGCCACCCTCCAACTCACCGATCGCTGCTTCAAGTGCAGCAGCGGTTTCGGTGCCGTCGCCGCGGCTGTATTCGCGTTCGCCGCCATGCCGGAAATTCGAGGCTGTCACGATTGGGGCGTTGAGTGGCTGGCCGGGGCCGTGGGGCCTGCCTGCTCGGATTGCAATGGTCTCTGGGCGCAGAAGTTCGGCCATAGGACGCTATCTCCCCTAGTCGTTGCCTTTGGATTACCAATGGGCGACTCATCACCGTAGCGAGCTATCGGCGACGATCGACTGCTCGATAGCTGCGCTGGTGCGGTGTGGTGGTACCTGGCGCTGGCCTGGGGCAAATCGGGCCTGGTCGGGCAAACTGAAGCATGACTGAGCCTGAGAAGCTGGTACTGCAAGCCAAGGTCGTCACCGCATCGGATGGCGTTATTGCTGGAACCCGTCAGGATGCTTCTGGTGAGGCCCTGGCCGAGCATCTCACCGAGGCCGGGTGGGAGGTGGTCGAGCGCCGCCAAATCGAAGACGGCATCGCTTCGGTCCGCGACACCCTGATCGACCTGGCCGAAGGGTTCAACGGGTTGATCGTCACTACCGGCGGCACCGGCTTTGGGCCACGGGATCTGACGCCCGAGGGCACAAAAGAGGCCATCGAACGTGACGCTCCGGGGTTGGCCGAGGCGATGAGGCTCTGTAACCCCAAGGGTCTTGGTCGTCTTAGCCGAGCCATCGCCGGGACCCGGGGCCAAGCGCTCATCCTGAACACCCCCGGCTCGACGAAGGGGGCGGTCGAGACGCTGAGCGCAGTGCTCGACATCGTGCCCCACGCCATCGATCTGATGGCTGGCGGGCGGCCTCACTAGTGGCGGCACCCGATCCTTCTAACGAGCGACGGTCTGACCAGCCATCAGATCAACCATCCGAGCAGTACGCAGCGCACGAGAACTTCATGGCTCGGGCGGTGGCAAGAGCAGAGCATTCCCGGCTGCTGGCGCCCCCAAACCCCTGGGTCGGCGCGCTGTTGATCACCGAAGACGGCACCAGCTTCGAAGGCTCGACTCGGCGGCCGGGCGGCAATCACGCCGAGCGCGAGGTGTTAGGCCGAGCAGGCGAGCGAGCCAGGGGTGCCACGCTCTACAGCACGCTTGAACCATGTTCCCACCACGGGCGAACGTCGCCCTGTGTCGACGCGATCATTGAGGCTGGGGTTGCCACCGTGGTGATCGGCATCGTCGACCCCGATGACAATGTGGCAGGCCGGGGAGTCTCGAAGTTGCAGGCCAGCGGCATCGAGGTGATCGTCGGCCCTGGGCGTGAAGCCATCGAGCGTCAGCTAGCCCCCTACCTTGCTCACCGACGCACCGGCAGGCCATATGTGGTGCTGAAGCTGGCCGCCACGTTAGATGGCAAGACCGCCGCCGCCGACGGCACCAGCCAATGGATTACCGGCGAAGCGGCACGAGCCGACGCCCATCTGATCCGAGCCGAATCCGATGCCATTCTTGTCGGGGCTGGCACGGTGCGAGCAGACAACCCGAGACTGAACGTGCGAGGGGTGCTGGCCCCCGATGGCCAGCCGGTCCGTGAACCGCTCCGGGTCGTGCTGGGTTCAGCGTCGGCCGATGCCGCCATACAGCCGTGCATCGAGCTGTCCGGCGACCTAGCCTCCGTACTCGATGACTTGGGAGCCAGGGGAGTGGTGCAGCTCATGGTCGAAGGCGGAGCCAAGGTTGCCGGGGGCTTTCACGCCCAGGGACTGGTCGACCGATACGTGATTTATCTTGCCCCGGCCTTCATGGGTGGCTCGCACGGAACGCCACTACTCGGCGGTGACGGCGTCGCCACCATTGCCGATCTAGCCAAGGGACAGGTGGAGTCGGTCCGCCAGGTCGGCGACGATATTCGGGTTGATGTATCCAGAATCGGCGGTTCCACGGGCAATCGCCCTATCTCGCCGGAATTGACTTAAACATATGTTGAAGTTTTACAGTGGTCATCCGTGAGTAGTTCAGAAGATTCAGCCTCCGGCCCAGACCCGGAGAAAACGGTCAAAAGGGTTGCCGAGGCAACCATCCCCACCGCGCATGGTGATTTTAAGGCCGTGGTCTATGAGTCGCTGCTCGACGGCCAAGAGCACGTGGCGTTTGTGAAGGGCGACCCGGGAGGCAGCTCCGATGTGTTGGTCAGGGTGCATTCGGAATGCCTGACAGGCGACATCTTCGGATCGCTGCGCTGTGACTGCGGCCCCCAACTCGACCTGGCGATGAAAACGATCGCCGAGGCCGGCGAAGGTGTCGTCGTGTACCTGCGGGGCCACGAGGGGCGGGGCATTGGGCTCGGCCACAAAATCAGGGCCTATGAGCTGCAGGAGAAGGGGTTCGACACCGTCGACGCCAATCTGGAGCTCGGTCTACCGGCCGACAGCAGGGAGTACGGGATCGGCGCCCAGATGTTGGTCGATCTTGGCGTAACCACACTGCGGCTGATGACCAACAACCCATCGAAGTCCGGCGGCCTGGAAGGCTTCGGGCTCGAGATCACCGGGCGGGTTCCGTCACAGATCGAACCGACCGCTCACAACATCGCCTACCTGCGGACCAAGCAGGACAGAATGGGTCACCTGCTCGACCTCGAGGACCCTGACGGCGAGGTCGCCGGCGGTGATTTGACTGGCAGCCAGATCGCTGGCGGTCAGATCACTGGGGAGCGGATCTCCGACGGCGACGACGAAGTGGCGGTTTAGTCGAGCGAGCCGAGCCCAGCTGCAAGTTTTCCTGGCAAGTTGCGACTCAGGCTCGGGGTCCGGGGAGCAAGACACTAGGTTGAAGCGATGCTGAAGTTGGTCTTGCCAAAGGGTTCGCTAGAGAAGGCGACCATGGAGTTGTTCGAAGCCGCCGATTTGCCGGTGAAGCGGAGCTCAGCGGTCGACTACTCGGCCACGATCCGCGACCCCCGAGTTGCCGAGGTTCGTATCCTCCGGCCCCAGGAAATCCCCACCTACGTGGCCGAGGGCTTGTTCGACCTGGGCATCACCGGTCGTGACTGGGTAGAGGAGACCGGCAGCGATGTGGTCTCGATGGGCGAGCTGCGCTACTCCAAGGCCACTTCGAATCCGGTCCGGATCGTGGTTGCGGTCAAGGAAGACTCACCGATTCAGGATGTCTCCGAACTGCCGGCCGGAGTCAAGGTCTCAACCGAGTACCCCGAGCTGACCAAACGTTTCTTCGCCGAAAAGGGTGTCGACGCCGATATCCGACTGTCCTACGGGGCAACCGAGGCCAAGGTGCCGGACATCGTCGATGTTGCCGTCGATATAACCGAGACCGGGCGGGCCCTGCGAGCAGCGGGTCTGCGGATCGTCGACACCATCATGAGCAGCTACACCGAGTTTGTAGCCAACCCACAGTCCCACGCCGACCCTGAGAAGCGCCACGCCATGGAGCAGCTACTAACACTGCTGCTGGGAGCGCTCGATGCCAGGACAAAGGTTTTGGTCAAGCTCAACGTCAACGACGCGGTGGCCCTTGAGAAGGTCATTGCTCTGATCCCGGCCATGAAAGCGCCGACGGTCAACGAACTTCACGGTGGTGCTGGCTACGCGGTCGAAACCGTGGTGGCAAAGACCGACATCAACATCTTGATCCCCGATCTGCGCGATGCCGGGGCGAGCGACATCCTTGAGCTTCCGCTTTCCAAGATCGTGCCCTAGTGAGCCTGCTCACCCGCCGGGGAACGGTCGAATCGTTTGACGTCGATGTAGGCATTGGCCACATTGTCGATGACGAAGGCGACCGCTGGATGTTTCATTGCACAACGATCGCCGACGGCACCAGGGTCATCGACCCGGGAGCCACCGTCGGCTTCGAGGTGGCAGCAGGCGGCCCCGGCCGCTGGGAAGCGTTCTCTGTCTCAGCCTGAACGTTGCCTGTCTCAGCCTGACGGGTCTCTGTCGCAGCCTGATTAGCGCCAACCACTTCGGTGGAATTGGTCACTCCGGCCCATTTCTGGCCGACAAGGAGGGTGTGGTTCGCCCTTCTACTCACAACAAAGCCGCGCTTGCGCAGACAGACGGCGACGAAGAGCGGCGCACATCGGCGATGGTCCAGTCGATTCTTGAGCGATCGCCGACTCTTCCCACCGTGGCTATTGTCTTTGTGCTTGTGCTCTTCGTGTGGCGAACACTGCGCTCCCTTGAGCAGACCGCAGGCGACAGTCACATCGGCTCCTGGGTTGCTCTGGCGGCGGGCTTGGCGCTCACCGCAACCAGCTATCTCCTGGCCCGAAGCGTGCATCAGCACGCTCTGACCAGGCATCGCCTCGACGAGACTCGCCGTGACGCCGTCGTCGACGAGCTGACCGGGCTGATGAACCGCAAGGGCATCACCGTCGACATCGAACGTCGCCTAGCCGAACGTGGTCCTTCTGACCTGGTCGGGGTGTTGTTCTGCGACCTGGACCGGCTCAAGGTGGTCAACGACTCTCTCGGCCACGCCGCGGGAGACGAAGTCCTTAGGGTGGCGGCGAGCCGCCTCTCAACGCTGGTCCGAGAAACCGACTCAATCGGCCGCTTCGGCGGCGACGAGTTTGTGATTATCTCGTCGGGTCTGCCAACCATTAGGGACCTGGAGATCCTGGCCGGTCGCCTGACCGACGCGTTACGGAAACCGACGGTGCTGAGCGACTCATCGGCTCAAGTCATTTCCGGCAGCATCGGCATCGCCTGGCTAAGCGGCGAGTCCGACGATGCCCCCGACGTCATCGCCGGTGAACTGCTGCGCGACGCCGATGTGGCCATGTACCAGGCCAAGCAAGAAGGCGGCGGCCGCTTTGCCATGTTCGACAGCTCGCTTCGAGCCCACGCCGTGACCCGGCTGGAGCTGGAGCAGGAGCTACGCCGGGGCATGCGTGAAGGGCAGCTCGAGGTTCACTATCAGCCGATCGTCGATCTTGGCCCTGGAGCCGTGAACCGGTTCGAGGCGTTGATCCGATGGAACCACCCGGACCGAGGCATGGTCCATCCGGCCGAGTTCCTGTCGGTGGCCGCCGAGTCGCTGCTGATCGTTGAGTTGGGCGAGACGGTTCTCATGGAGGCCTGCCGCCAGGCGGTTGTTTGGTCGGCCCACACCGGGCGAGCGATCTCGGTTGCGGTCAACATCGCCGAGCGGCAGCTGCTCGACCTCACGCTTGTCGACACGGTGACCAGGGTGCTGGCCACCACCGGTTTGCCGCCAGCTCAGCTCGAACTAGAGATCACCGAAGAGTTGATCATGGAGCGAATCGACCGGTCGTTGATCGTGTTGCGGCAACTCGATCTTCTCGGGGTTTGCCTGGCTATCGACGACTTCGGCACCAGCCAGGCGTCGCTGAGTCAGCTCAAGAAGCTGGCCATGGTCTCGACGCTCAAGATCGATCGGCTGTTTGTCGAGGGCATCGCCTCCGACGAGGTCGATCGCAAAATCGTCGCCGCCATCGTGGCGCTAGCCAACAGCGTCGGCATGACGGTGGTCGCTGAAGGTGTTGAGACCAGCGCTCAGGCCAGAATTCTCGGCGAGCTTGGCGTGGACTATCTGCAAGGATTCCTGTTCGCCCGTCCCGGATCGGCGGCCAAAATGGATGAACTGCTCGGCCCCGGCGAGGTCGCGGTCAGCCTGTAGTTAGCGGTCAGTCTGTAGGTTCGGGGGACCCGGCTGGTGCTTCGGCTGCGGCGTCGGCATTGGCGGCGCTGATCTGCGTCGAACGCTGTACGAAGGCCATTCTGGCCTGATGCAGGGCATCGCGTAGCGTTGGTTCACCCTCGCCTAAGCGGCCTTCGAGGCCCTCGACGAGCGCTGCTAGCGCATCGATGGCCAGTTGGGCCTCGACCAGGTTCGGCTCTTCTGCGGTCAAGTGGATGGCCGCAAGCTCGTATACGCCGAGCGCATGGTTTGTCAGAACGGTGCTGACTTCGGTTTCGAGCAGGCGAGACCGGGCTTCGGCCAGCTCGTGGGCCATGGCTCGGGCCTGTTCTTGCTGCTCAGGGGTCAGTTCTGGCTCGGCTCCGTCTGGAGCGTCATCGGATACGGAACGTTCACCATCAGGAGTCCAAAGGCTCATAGCCGAAACGCTAGCCAGCAATCGTTGGGACGCGGGTGCAAATCGCACAAATCGCCCTGAAGTGGAGTGGGTCGAAACAGCCTGAAATGCAGGTTGTTGTAGTTCTGCTGTTAGCCTTGACGGGAATCACAGGAAGAGGGCCGCACCCGGTTCGGAAGTTCGTTTGAACATTCGTTTCGGAAGCAAGCCCCACCCAGCCACCTGCGTTCGCCAAGTCCTCTCGGAATTCCGAGAGCGATTCGGTCCGGACAAGAGTGCGATCTGGGTCCATAGTTGCCGGAGCGGTCCACCAGGTCCGTTCCCGGTGGTTGGCGCTGCCCCGGCAGTGGTGGCTTTTTCTTCTTCCCTTGGTTCAGTTTCATTTACCGTAACGAACGAGCTAACGGAAGTGCTTCAGCACTTGGTTCCAATAACTGGATTCGGTTCCAGCAGTTGGCGTCACAGTTAGCGAAGTTTGTAAAAGGAGAAAGCATTTTGCATGAGGGGTGATCGGCTATAGCAGCTACGCCTGAGCCGCGGATCAACGAAAAGATTCGCGCTCGAGAAGTCCGTGTCATAGGTCCAACAGGGGATCAGCTCGGTATCAAACCAATGCCCGAAGCGCTTTCGCTCGCTCGCGAGCTAGAGCTCGATCTGGTTGAGGTCGCCGACAAAGCAAGTCCACCTGTGTGCAGGATCATGGACTATGGCAAGTACAAGTACGAAGCGGCGCAGCGAGCGAAAGAGTCACGCAAAAAGGCCAGCAACGTCGTGGTCAAGGAAATGAAGTACCGGCCCAAGATCGGTTCCGGCGACTTCGACACCAAGACCCGCAAGGTTGAAAAGTTCCTCCAAGAGGGACACAAAGTAAAGATCACGATCATGTTCCGGGGCCGGGAAGTTTCCCATCCTGAGCTTGGTCGAAAGATCCTCGACAACATCGCTGAACGAACCGATGAGTACGCAAAGGTTGAGGCATACCCTCGACTGGATGGTCGCAACATGACCATGGTGCTCGGTCCTGACGGCAAAAAAGGTAAAGCAAAGAAGAAGGATTCCGCCCCCGTGGCGGCAGCCGAACCAGTCGCTGAGGCGGCCCCGGCCGCGAGCGCAACCGGCACTGAAGCTACGCCGGCCCCCGCTCCGGTGGCGGCAGCTGAAGCTTCGAATCCAGATCCGGCCTAAAGGCCAACGAGCTCTCCAGCCCAACGGTGCCGGTCTAACCGGAACCGGGCTGGGGGCCGGATACTCCCCCCAACCGAACGAACACCGACCGGCTCAGCCGCTAGGGATCGTCGGTAACTAAGTCGCAGTACCAGGAGATACCCATGCCAAAGATGAAGACCCACAAGGGCGCGAAGAAGCGGTTCAAGACGACCGGAACGGGCAAGATCACCCGCCGGAGCAAGAACCAGAATCACTTCCTGGAGAAGAAGTCCAGCCGACGCAAGCGTCGGCTCGCCGGGCCGACCTCAGTGTCTGATGCCGATACCCCACGGATCAAAAAGCTCCTCTCGAGCTGATCTTCACCTGCCAACGACCAAAGATTTTGTAAGGAGTTAGCCAAAATGGCACGAGTAAAGCGCGCAGTCCACTCGAAGAAGCGCAGGCGTACAACCCTGGGACGGGCCAAGGGGTACTACGGCAATAAGAGCCGTAGCATCAGGGCCGCAAACGAACAGGTCATGCATTCCGGTAACTATGCGTTCCGGGATCGCCGGGCCCGTAAGGGCGAGTTCCGCCGTCTGTGGATCCAGCGCATCAACGCTGCATGCCGCCAGAACGGAACCACCTACAGCAAGTTCATCAACGGATTGAAGCTGGCCGAGATCGAGGTCGACCGTAAGGTCTTGGCCGACTTGGCCGTCACCGATCCGGCAGCGTTCTCGGCCCTGGTAAAGCAGGCCGAGGCAAGCTGTGAGGCAGCCGCCTAGCCGCCCGTCGTCCGGTCAACACCTGGCGACGGCGTCTGTAGGACTTTGGTGGCTGTAGAGCCGTTGGTCATCGGGGCCAAGAACCCTCGACTCCGACGGCTCAAGCAACTGAATAACCGTACAAAAGTCCGCTCTGAGGAGCGGGCTTTTGTCGTTGACGGACCGGTCCTGGTAGCCGACGCTCTGCGGTCCGGCCTAGTGGTCGAGCAGGTCTTCGCCGGACCGGACGTGCTGTTCGAGAACAACCTGCAGTCTCTGATCGGCCCGCAGACCGAGGTGTTCGAGGTCGAGCCGTCGGTCCTTGTGGCTGCGCTCGATCCGGTCAATCCCCGCCCACTGGCTGCGGTCGTTGCTCAGCCCCGCTGGGGTTTCGACGGTCTGGCCGCCGACCGCCCGATCCTGGTGGCGGTCGAGCTACGGGACCCCGGCAACATGGGAACCATGCTACGCACCGCCGAGGCCGCCGGTTTCGGCGGCGTCGTCATCATCGGCGACTCGGTTGACTGCATGGCCCCAAAGGTCGTTCGGGCCTCGGCCGGCTCGGTCCTGCGCATTCCGTTCGTACGGGTCGGTGATGCCGCTGAGGCTATGGGCTCGATCCGGGCCGGCGGATGGCCCATCCTGGCCGCGGTAGTCGACCCAGAAGCGCCGACCTATGACGGCTTTGACCTTCGCACCGCGGCGATAGTGGTTGGCAACGAACCGCACGGACTTTCCGCTGAAACCATTAAGCTCGGTGACGGACAATTCACCATCCCGCTATCTGAAACGGTCGAGTCGCTCAACGTCGCAGCCGCTGCTTCGGTGCTCTGTTTCGAAGCAGCAAGGCAACGTCGTGTCACGGCTTCCTAGCTGCGGACGGCACATCCAAGCGACCGGGGGTCGGAAACTCGATGGACAGACAGGGAACGAAACGTCAGGTTTGTAGAAGATGATCGATGAACTAGCGCAGCACGAAGCAGCCGCCACCACGGCGATAGAGGGGGCCGACTCGCTCGATGCCCTGACCGAGGCCAAGTCCGCGGTGCTGGGTAAGGGAGCACCGCTCACCTTGGCCCAGCGCCAGCTCGGGTCGTTGCCCGCCGAAGACCGTAAGGACGCCGGTAAGGCACTCAACGAGGTCCGACGCCGGGTCGAGGCGATGCTGGATGAAAAAACGGCGGCGCTGGCCGACGTTGAACGTTCGGCCCAGCTGATAGCCGAACGTATGGACCTCACCGAGGTGCCGGTCGACGTTGAGGTCGGTCACGCACACGTGGTCACCCAGGCATGGGAAGAGCTTGAGGATGTCTTTGTCGGCATGGGTTTCCGGGTCGCTGAAGGCCCCGAGGTCGAGACCGACTGGCATAACTTCGATGCGCTCAACATCCCGCCCGGCCACCCGGCCCGCGATGGTTTCGACACCATCTATGTAAACCACGGAAACCCCGGCAGCACCCTGCTGCGGACCCACACCTCGCCGGTGCAGATCCGCACCATGCTGGAGCAGGACCCGCCGATCTACATCGTCGCTCCCGGTCGAGTGTTCCGCCGTGACACCGCCGATGCCACCCACATGCCGGTGTTCCACCAGCTTGAAGGTTTGGTCATCGACCGCGGGATTTCGCTTGCCGATCTGGCGGGCACGATCGAGGCCTTCACCGAGGCGTACTTCGGGCCCGGTTTCACCTCGCGGCTGCGGCCGAACTACTTCCCGTTCACCGAACCGTCGGCTGAGTTTGATATTCAGCGGCCAGACGGCACCTGGCTAGAACTTGGGGGCTGCGGCATGGTGCACCCCAATGTCTTGGCCGCAGGCGGGTTCGATCCCGAGGAGTGGACGGCGTTCGCCTTCGGCTTCGGCATCGATCGTCTCGCCACCTTGAAGTTCGGCATCGATGATCTGCGTGACATGTTCACGAACGACATCCGTTTCCTGAAGCAGTTCTAGAGCTCGTCTCTAGCAGCAATCCTTCTAGTCGCAGTTTTCGCTGCCCAGTCCCAGTGCTACCACCTGTACGAGTTAGATACCGGAAAGAGTCATCATGAAAGTCCTCCTATCGTGGATGAGAGAGTTCGCCCCGATCGATGGCGAGCCGGCGTTTCTGGCTGAGCAGATGACCGACCTCGGCATGGTGGTCGAGGAGGTCTCTTCGACCGGACCCGACTGGGACGGCATCGTGGTGGCCAAGGTGCTCGGCCTGCGTCAACATCCGGAAGCGGACCGGATCCAACTGGTCGACGTCGACCTGGGCGACGGTGAAGCGCTGCAGATCTGCTGCGGCGCGTTCAATATGTCGGTCGGTGACCTGGTACCGCTGGCCACCCTTGGCACGATCATGCCCGGCGGCTTGGAAATCGCTCGCCGCAAACTGCGGGGCGAATGGTCGAACGGCATGATTTGTTCTTCCGCCGAGCTCGAACTGGGGGAGGACGCCGACGGCATCATGGTACTCGACCCAACGTTGACCATCGGCCACGACCTGGCATCGGCTCTCGGGGCCGAAGCCGATGTGCTGTTCGATCTTGACATCGAAGGAAACCGGCCGGATGCGCTGTCGGTGGCGGGGGTTACCCGCGACCTGGCAGCCAGGCTCAACGTGCCGTTCACTCTGCCGGAGACAAAGTTCGCTGAGCAGGAACCGGCAGCCGCGGCCAGCGCTTCGGTTGACATTCAGGCTCCGGAGCTGTGCAGCCGATTCGGTATCCGGGTACTGGAAAACGTGACCGTTGGCGAGTCGCCGCCATGGATGGCCGCTCGTCTGACCGAAGCCGGTATGCGTCCGATCAACTCGATCGTCGACATATCGAACTATGTGATGCTCGAAGTGGGGCAACCGAACCACACGTACGACCTTGGCCTGGTGCCCGACGGTCGCCTCGGGGTTCGCATGGCCCGCGACGGCGAGAAGCTGGTCACGCTTGACGATGCCGAGCGGGTTCTCACCACCGCCGATGGCGTGATCGTCAACGGTAGTGATGACCCGATCGGGCTGGCAGGCGTCATGGGCGGCGCTTCGACCGAAATCAGCGGCGGCACCACCAGCGTGCTGCTGGAAGCTGCGGTCTGGGATCGCATGACGATCGCCAGGACCTCGCGCAGGCTGAACCTTCGTTCCGAGGCCTCGACCCGGTTCGAGCGAGGCGTCGACCCGATGGGGATCGAACGAGCACTCGATCGTTTCGTCGAACTGGCAGTCGAGATCTGCGGCGCCACGATCGCAACTGGTCGGGTCATCGAAACCGGCGGTCTGGCCGATCCGACGACCGTTGCCGTACGCACCGACCGGGTCAACACGATCCTGAATACCGCGTTGACCACAGACGAGATCGTGGCTCTGCTCGATCCGATCGGCTTCTCCTCAACGCCAACCGATGGTGGGCTTCAGGTTTTGGTGCCGACGTGGCGCCCCGACTGCACGCTCGAAGTCGACATCGTCGAAGAGATCGGTCGGCACAACGGCTACAGCAAGTCGGGCAAGCGGGTTCCGACCCCGGTTCAGGCCGGCTCACTGAGCCCAGCCCAGCTCGCCCGCCGCCGGGTCCGGCGCACCTTGATCGGGCTCGGTTACGCCGAAGCGATGCCGATGCCGTTCCTCGCTCCCGATGACCTGGCGCGGGCCGGGCTTGCCGCCGAGGGCATCACCTTGGCCAACCCACTTGTCGCCGAAGAATCGGTGCTGCGGACCTCGCTGCTGCCAGGACTGTTGAAGGCCATCGGCCGGAACCAGGCCCACCGCATCGACCAGGTCAAGCTCAGCGAAGTTGGGCGAGTGGTAGAGCCATCCGACGATGAGCTGCCAAACGAATACGAGATGTTGGCTGCCGTCGGTTCGGGTTTCCCGGCCAGCGGTGCCGAGACCGCGGCCGAAGCCGGGGTCAAGGCCCTGCATCGCTTTGCGGCTGAACTCGGACTGACCGGCATGCAACTGAACAACGCCGAAGTGGCTGGGCTGCACCCAACCCGGGCCGCCGAGGTGCGTTTCCGAGGCAAGGTCATCGGTTCGGTCGGTGAGGTCGATCCTCGCGTGCTCGACAACTATGACCTCTCGGGTCGGGTGTCTTGGTTCGAGTTGAAGGTCGAGCCGCTGCTGCGGGCTTTGGATTCGTCGCCGAGTTACAAGCCCATTTCGCTGTATCCCTCGAGCGACATCGATCTGGCGTTCGTGACACCTGATTCGGTGCCCGCTCCCGATCTGGCACGGACCATCAAGAAGGCCGGGCCTGGAATCATCCGCACGGTCGAGTTGTTCGATGTGTTCCGGTCCGAGCAATTGGGCGAGGGGCAGCGTTCGCTGGCCTATCAGCTCCGACTGCAGGCCGACGATCGTACGCTGACCGACGAAGAGGTAGCCGAGATCCGTCAACGCTGCATCGACGACGTCGCCAAGAATCACGGAGCGAAGCTCCGCTAAGACGCCAAGCGAAGCTCCGCTAGGACACGGAGCGCAGCTCCGCTGATACACCGAGCGCAGCTCCGCTGATACACCGAGCGCAGCTTGGGTAGATCTCGCCATGGTTTGACGGCGGGTAAAGTCGCGGCATCATTGTGTGATGAGCACCACCGATGCGGATCTCACTGCCGCCGATGTCCATTGGGAACTCGAATCGCTGCTGGACGGCGCCCAATCACCCGATGAATTGATCGATCGGGCGAGGGTCATCGCAACCGAGCTGGAATCGTACCGGGGGCAGGTTTCGACCCTCGACGCTGACGGGCTATCGAAGTTGATGCACCGCCTAGCCGACATCAACGAACTGCTGAGTCGTTCAGGCCACTACGGCATGCTGCGGTTCACCGAGAACACGGCGAACCCCGAGAGCGGGGCCATGATGCAGCACCTCGAAGAGCAGGCGACCTCGATCGCATCGCAGCTCGTGTTCATCGATATCGAATTCGCCGCTGCCGACGATGATCACGTGGCGTTGGTATTGGCCGACGAGCGCCTCGACTTCTGTCGCCATCATTTGGAGAACACCCGGCGCAATCGGCCCCACATGCTTTCGGAGGCCGAGGAGACGATCTTGCTTGAGACTTCGGTGTCTGGGGCGTCGTCGTGGGTGCGGCTATTCTCGGAACTCACCTCGGCGATCACAGTCGAGCTGGCCGTCGGCAAAGACGACGCCGGTGAGCCGGTCGTCGAGACCGTCAGCCTTGAGCTCGGTCTGTCGCAGTTGCAGGATGCGGATCGGTCTGTCAGGGCCGCGGCATCCGAGGCGGTCACCGCTGGTTTGCTGCCCGGTCTCAAGACTCGGGCCTTCATTTACAACACGTTGCTGCTCGACAAGTCGGTCGAGGATCGGCTGCGGAAGTTTCCGAGCTGGGTGTCGAGTCGCAACCTGTCTAACGAGGCCAGCGATGAGTCGGTCGAGGCTCTGGTTAGTTCGGTGGTCAGTCGCTACGACATTCCGCAGCGCTGGTATCGGCTGAAGGCCAAGGCCCTGGGCGTCGAGCGCCTGTGCGATTACGATCGCATGGCTGCGGTTGCCGCGGGCCAGCAGGAAGTGGGCTGGACCGAGGCAGTCGGCATCGTGAGCGATGCCTACCGGTCATTTTCGCCCGAGTTGGCCGACATCGTTGGCCGCTTTGTCGATGAGAAGTGGATCGACGCTCCGGTGCGGTCTGGTAAGCAGCCCGGCGCTTTCTGCGCTTACGCGGTGCCAAGCCATCACCCCTATGTGTTGCTGAACTGGACGAGCAAGTCTCGTGACGTGCTGACGCTGGCTCACGAGTTGGGCCACGGGGTCCATGGTTACCTCGCTCGGGAGCAGGGCATTTTCCACCAGTCGACCCCGCTGACTTTGGCCGAGACGGCTTCGGTGTTCGGCGAGACCGTGACCAACAACCGCCTACTAGACATGATCGATGACCCGGGGGAGCGGTTCGCCCTCCTGGCATCGGTCGTCGACGACTCGGTGGCCACGGTGTTCCGTCAGGTAGCCATGAACCGTTTCGAGTCGGCCTGTCACACCGAACGTCGCGACGTCGGCGAGATCTCGGTCGAACGATTCGGTGAGCTTTGGATCGGGACTCAGGGCGACATGATGGGCGACTCGGTGGAGCTGACCGAGAACTATCGCAGCTGGTGGTCGTACATCCCGCACTTCATGAGCACGCCGGGCTACGTGTATGCCTATGCATACGGGCAGCTGCTGGCCCTCTCGGTCTACGCCCGCTATCAGGCCGAAGGCGATGCTTTCGTGCCCGCCTATCTTGAGCTGCTCCGGGCCGGCGGCTCACGTTCACCGGAAGAACTTGGCGCCATCGTGGGCTGCGACCTGACCGATCCGGCGTTCTGGGACGCCGGGCTGGCGATCGTCGATGCCCAGCTCCAGCGGGCCGAAGAGGCCGCCGAGGCCGCTGGTCGGATCTGAGAATCGAGCCTGAGAGCCGAAAAGCTGGTGGTCCAAATTGACCACTGCTCCGGGTTGACTTCAAGTTAACTTGAAGTTCTATGGTTTAGGCCATGGAGTCAACACATTCACAGCAGTATCGGATCGCATTTGTTCAGTCATGTTGGCACGACGACATCGTCGGCCAGGCCCGCAGCGGCTTCCTGTCGGAAGTCGAGGGTCTAGCTGAGGTCGAAACGTTCGACGTGCCCGGCGCCTTCGAGTTGCCGCTCCACGTGCGAACCGTCGCCGAGTCCGGCCGGTTCGATGCGGTTGTGGCGGCCGGCTTCGTGGTCGATGGTGGCATCTACCGACACGAGTTCGTTGCAGACGCAGTGATATCAGGCTTGATGCGGGTTCAGCTCGACTCCGGTGTTCCGGTCTTTTCCAGCGTGCTCACCCCGCAACAGTTCCACGAGAGCGCAGACCATCGGGCGTTCTTCAGCGAGCACATGGTTGGCAAAGGGCACGAGGTGGCCAAGGCCTGTTTGGCCACCCTCGACGCCAGGGCAGCACTAATTGCTGCCTAGGCTGCGGCCCAGATTCTCAGGTAGGTGCCAGGTAGGGCTGGGACGAATACCGGATGGCCCGGTAACGGCTGGGTCCGTTGCCGGGTCGTACTGGTATGCGTTTCCGTCTGCCCGAGTGGGATGTTCCGATGCCCGAGCCGCTGATCCATTATTGGACGGCGTGGAACGAGCCAGACCTGGCGGCGGTGCGAGCTCACCTCGATCGGGCGGTGGAAGTCGGGGTGGAGTGGAATGATCCCCGAGACTCGTTCGTTGGGATCGATGCACTCGAGGCTGCAATCGGCCGGCTTCGGAGTGGCAAACCCGAATACCGGTTTGTGATCGCTTCCGAGGTTGATCACCACCATGGTCGTTACCGATATCGCTGGGACATGTCCCGGCGAGGTCGGGTTCTGATGGAGGGCCAGGACATCGCGACGATTGGTTCGGCCTCGGGTCTGATCAACCGGGTCGATGGATTCTTTGGCGGCCTTACTCCGGTCGACCATGAGGCTGGGGGAGTGCCAGCAGAGCTTCGCTGAGTCTCACTCGACCGGAGGTCTTAGCAAGATTTAGCTCGTCGCTCAGGTGTTCTCCCTGACCAATGGTCCACCTTGGCGGAGCGACTCGGCGATCTCGCGCACCAGTTGATCGAGGTCCTGCCCGTGGGTGGTGACCAGGTCTGCGTATTCGGCGAACGGCTCGACGAAGATGTCGTGCATCGGCTTGACCGTGGTTTCCCACTGCAACTTGACCGATTCGGGGGTTCTGCCTCGCTCCCGGACGTCGCGCTTGAAGCGGCGCTCGGCCCGAACGGGTTCGGGGCACTGTCGGAAGATCATGTAGTCGAGGTTGTTGCGAATCTCCTCGAAAGCGAACAGCAAGATGCCCTCGATGAACACAAACTTGTGTGGGCTGACGATTTCAAGATCACCGGACCGAGTGTGCGTTGAGAAGTCGTAAACCGGGATTGCTACCTCGCTGCCCGCTCTGAGCGCCTGCAGGTGATCGACGAGCAAATCGACGTCGAGAGAGTCGGGGTGATCAAAATTTACAGCCGCTCGCTCTTCCAGCGTGAGCTGGGAATGGTCTCGATAGTACGAGTCAAAGCTGATGCACGTGGCCATCTGGGGGCCGAGCGCATCGACCAATCGATGGGCCAGCGTTGTCTTTCCCGAGCCGCTGCCACCGCAAACCCCAATCATGGTCCTCACGGGAAACAAATGGTACTGCCAAGTCGGCTCGGCTCCGAGCTTTGAGCGAGCAAACAGACCATCACCTATGGGGAATCGTTCAGGATGTGCGATCGGCCCATATTGGATCGAACCGTCGGATCGTGCCGTGTTGTCAGGATCCCCGAACGGCCGCTGCCTGACTGGAAGTTCTGCATAATTATCGAAATGACTGCATCATAAGCCAACGTGCGATATGATCTCGCTATGGCATCACCAGCTGCAGCAAATCCGTCGTCCAGTCCGTCATCGGGTGATGAGCTGACGGTCGGCATCGTCGGTGCTTCGGGCTACACCGGGGCCGAGTTGCTGCGGTTGATAGCTGGCCACCCCAACCTCAAGCTGGTAGTTGCCACTGGCGACAGTATGGCAGGCACACGAATCGCAGACTTGTATCCCAGCCTCGCACTGGCCTACGGCGATCGGGTTTTCGATTCCTATAGCCCCGAGGCAGTAGCCGGAGTTGACATCGCCTTCTGTGGTTTGCCCCATGGCGTGAGCATGGGGGTAGTACCCGACCTGCTCGGCAAAGTCGGCACGGTCATCGACCTCGGCTCGGACTTTCGCCTGAAGGATGCCAGCCTCTATCCCCAGTGGTACGGCGCGGAACACACATGCCCCGAGCTGCTGGAACGGTCGGTCTACGGGCTGCCCGAGTTGTATCGGAGCGACATCGCCTCGGCCGACCTGATTGCCGCCACCGGCTGCAATGCCGCCACCGCCACGCTGACCCTTGCGCCGCTGCTGGCCGCTGGTCTCATCGAACCAGACGGCCTGATCGTCAATCTGGTTACCGGAGTGAGCGGCGCCGGCCGGCCTCCGAAGCCAAACACCACCTTTTGTACCGTCGACGAAAACGTGACGGCCTACGGCTTGCTGACTCACCGCCACACGCCGGAAATCGAGCAGGCTTTGAACGACCGAGCCGTCAGCCAAGATGCCGCAGAGGCAGCTAACACAACGCCAGCGTCTGTGGTGTTTACCCCCCACCTGGTGCCGATGAACCGAGGCATCCTGGCCACCTGCTACGGGCGGCCAACCGGCTCGGCGACCACCGAGGATGTCTTGAAGACCATGGCCGAGTTCTACGCCGACGAACCGTTTGTGCTCGTCGACGAGCGCAGCCCCGAGACCAAAGCCGTTGTTGGATCGAATGCGGTGCACCTCACTGGCAGGGTCGATTCTCGTACCGGTCTCGTATTCGGTATCGGCGTGTTGGATAACCTCATGAAGGGGGCGTCGGGGATGGCTGTGCAATGTGCCAATATCTCCGCCGGTCTCCCCGAAACCACCGGACTCACAACAGTAGGGATGTACCCATGAGCGTCACAGACGTGCCGGGCTTTGTCGCCGCCGGCATTGCTTGCGGTATCAAGTCGCCAGCCAGCCCCGATTTGGCCTTCGTGGCCACCGAGGATGGCCAACCGGTCACCGCCGCTGGAGTGTTCACCAGTAACAAGATGACCGCGGCCCCGGTCATCGTTTGCCGGACCAACCTCGCCCGCTCCGACGGTCGGGCTGCCGCAGTGATCATCAACAGCGGCAACGCCAACGCCGCTACCGGTCTGGTCGGCATGCGCGACGCGATCCAGATGAGCCAGGTGGCCGCCGGAGCGATGGGCGGTGAAAGTAGCCATGTGCTGGTCTGCAGCACCGGCCTGATCGGCTACGAGCTACCGATGGACGTCATCGAGGCCGGGATTCCCAAGGCGGTCGCAGCGGCCAACGCCGAAGGTGGCGTGCAGGCAGCAACCGCCATGATGACCACGGACACGGTGGCAAAACACACCAAGGTCAACGCTTCGATCGCCGGCACCGATGTGACCTTCGGCGGCATCGCCAAGGGTGCGGCGATGCTCGAGCCAAACATGGCAACCATGCTGGCGGTGGTAACCACCGACGCCGAGCTGACCCACGAAGAAGCCACCGATCTGCTGCAGCGAGCTGTCGGCCCGGCCTTCAACAGCCTTACGGTCGACGGCGCTCAGTCGACAAACGACACCGTTCTGCTGCTGGCGAATGGTCGAGCGGGGCGGGTCGAGCCCGAGGAACTACTAGCACCGCTTAGCGAGGCGTGTATGAACCTGGCGGTCATGATGGCCGACGACGCCGAAGGTTCAACCAAGACCGTGTTTATCACCGTGAACGGCGCGCTTAATGATGACGACGCGGCCCACGTCGCTCGCAGCATCGCCAACTGCCAGTTGGTGAAGTGCTCCTGGTACGGCAAAGACCCGTACTGGGGCCGCATCGCCTCTGAAGCTGGAGCGTCCGCCGCGGCCTTTTCACCGGAAACACTGGTCATCAGTTACGGCGACGGAGCCAGAGACATCGTCACCTACAGCAAGGGCGAGACGGTTCAGGTCGACAAGTTGGCTCTGGGGGAGATCATGGACCAGCGACAACTGCATCTCACGGTCGATCTTGGACAGGGCGCCGGCTCCGGACGGGTCATCACTACCGACCTGACCCACGCCTACATCGACGAGAACATGGGCACCAGCTGATGACCGGCGAGCGGGGCTACTCCCCGGAGCTCAGAACCGCGGCGCTGCTTGAGGCGTTGCCATACATCCAGCGGTTCCGCGGTGCGATCATCGTGGTCAAGCTTGGGGGCAACGCCCTCGTATCGGACGACGCCGAAAACGACGTACTGCGAACCTTCGCTGAAGACATCGTGATGCTGCGCTCGGTTGGGCTGCATCCCGTTGTGGTTCACGGCGGCGGTCCGCAGATCGGCGAGCTTCTCGGTCGACTGGGCAAGGAATCAACCTTTGTCAACGGGCTGCGGGTAACCGACGCCGAGACCCTCGATGTGGCTCGTATGGTTTTGGTCGGCAAGGTCGGGCGAAACATCATCGGCCGGATCAATCGCCACGGAGCCTACGCGGTGGGCATGTCGGGCGAAGACGGCGGTCTCATTCGGGCCACCTTGCGCGACCCGGAACTCGGCTTTGTC
This sequence comes from Acidimicrobiales bacterium, assembly GCA_050633745.1. Taxonomy (GTDB): domain Bacteria; phylum Actinomycetota; class Acidimicrobiia; order Acidimicrobiales; family SZUA-35; genus JAHELU01. The sequence goes on along the minus strand of JBOEHD010000102.1, from coordinate 4,479 downwards.
GGAGACGTCGATTCGATAAACCCCGGGATGATCCAACGTTTGCTGGCAGAAGACATGATCCCGGTGGTCTCATCGATTGGAGTAACCGACGATGGCCAGGCTCTGAACATCAACGCCGACACCGTTGCCGGAGCGCTCGGCGGCGCGCTGGGGGCTGAAAAGGTTGTCTTCCTGACCGATATCAGCGGCTTGATGGAAGACGTCAACGATCCGACAAGCCTGGTAGCAAGAGCCACGGTGGCCGACCTCGAAGAGGGCATCGCTTCAGGCCGAATCGCCGGCGGCATGGTGCCAAAGGTGCTGTCGTGTATCGAAGCGGTCCGGGCTGGCGCGGCCAGCGCCCACTTGCTCGATGGCCGGGTACCACATGTGCTGCTCCTCGAGCTGTTCACCGACGCAGGCATCGGCACGATGATCACCGAAGCGCCCGCAGGCACAGGCACAGACACAGACACAGATACCGGCACCGAGTCGAATCTCAAATCTTCCGGCGCCGAGCCGGGCCAGAACTCAGGAACTAATTCAACAGAAGGGGCGCTCGCATGAGCCAGCAGACCGATAGCCAAACCAACGAACCGATTGCCGACAGCCCGGCCGACCGTCATCGCGCCGCGCTGAACAACGTCGACGGCCTCGACGACATGGCCCGCTGCCCGCTCATGCCGACCTACGGCCCGCCATCGGTGCAGTTCGTGCGGGGCTCGGGGGCTTACCTGTGGGACTCCCACGACAAAAAGTACCTCGACTTCCTTTCCGGTCTTGCCGTCACCAGTCTTGGGCACGCCCATCCGGCTATCGCCGAGGCGCTTGCCACTCAGGCCACCCGGTTGCTGCACGTGTCAAACCTTTACGCCACCGAGCACAACGGTCACGTCGCGATGGCCCTCGATCGGGCCATTGGCGACGGTTCGCCTGCCGGTGGACAGTCGTTCTTCTGTAACTCGGGAGCCGAAGCTAACGAGGCGGCGATCAAACTGGCCCGCCGTCACGGCGGTCCTGGCAAACACGTGGTGGTTTGCGCTTTCCAGAGTTTCCATGGTCGGACCCTTGCCACACTGGCCGCCACCGGCCAGCCGGCAAAGTGGGATGCCTTTGCGCCGCTGCCAGAAGGTTTCAAGCACGTGATCTGGGACGATCTTGAGGAGCTGGAGAAGCTGCTCGACGAGACCGTCGCCGCCGTGTTCCTCGAACCGGTTCAGGGTGAAGGTGGCGTCAATCCGGCCACCGTCGAATATTTCCAGGGCGTCGAAGCGCTGTGTCGTGAGCGGGGCATCCTGTTCATGGTCGACGAGGTGCAAACCGGTCTGGCCCGAACCGGTCGCTGGTTCGGTTTCCAACACTTTGGCGTCTCGCCCGATGTGGTGACCATGGCCAAGGCGCTTGGCAACGGCGTGCCGATCGGGGCCTGCTGGGCCAAAGCCGAGGTTGCCGCCTCGTTCTCACCCGGCGATCACGCCACAACCTATGGTGGGCAACCGCTCGCTACCTCGGCGGCTCGCGCCGTGCTGGAAACCATGGAAGCCATCGACGCCCCGACACTTTCCACCGTGGCGGGAGAGAAGCTGACAAAGGCCATGCTGGCTCTGCCATCGGTTACCGGGGTCCGTGGTCTTGGTCTTCTGCTGGCCGTCGAGCTTGAAGGGGTCAACGCCCCGGCGGTTGCCGCCGACTGTTTGGCCGCAGGCCTTGTGGTTAACGGCGTGACCCCAACCGCGATCCGTATGGCTCCACCGTTGATCATCGAGGACGCCCACATCGCCGAGGCCGCGGCGATCCTCGGATCGGTCCTCGAGCAGCACATCGCAGCATCGAAGGACCCAGCATCGAAGGACCCAGCATCGTGATGCGTCATCTGCTTGAGATCGACGACCTGACGGTTGCCGAGCTGCGGGAGATTGTCGACATCGCCAAGCGACCGTTCCGTTCGCTCGACTCGGTCCTCGATCGTTCCGGCGTGGCCTGCTACTTCGAGAAGCCATCGGCCAGGACCCGTAATTCAACCGAGATGGCCGTGGTTCAGCTCGGCGGGCATCCGGTCTACATCACCGATTCTGAGGTCGGAATCGACACTAGGGAGACAGCCGAGGACGTCACCAGAACGTTGGCCTGTTACCACCGGGCCATCTGCGCCCGGGTTTACGACCACGGCTTGCTTGAGCGCATGGCCGCTCTGAACGTGGTCCCGATCGTCAATTTGCTGTCCGATGGCGCTCACCCTCTGCAGGCCATCGCCGATGTCTTAACTATCGAAGCCGAGTTTGGAGCCGTCGAAAACGCCACTGTGGCCTATATCGGTGACAGCAACAACGTCACCCGCTCGTTGGCCCTAGCGGTCGGCATGCTCGGGGGTCGGGTTCGCATCGCATCTCCCGCTGGTAACCAGTTCTCAGCGCTCGACCGCGACCGTTTGGCCGCCGTCGGTGTTGAGCCCGACTACCTGGATCGCCCGGAGGACGCGGTCAAGGGCGCCGACGTGGTCTACACCGACACCTGGATCTCCATGGGTCAGGAAGATCAGCGGGAAGAGAAGCTGAAGGCTTTCGAAGGCTTTTCGGTCGACGATCGGCTGATGGAACTGAATCGCAGCGCTGTGTTTATGCACTGCTTGCCGGCCCACCGAAACGAAGAGGTCAGTGACGAGGTGCTCGATGGCGCCCAGAGCAGGATCTGGCCCCAGGCGGCAAACCGATTGAACTCGGCACGGGCCGTGCTGTACTGGCTTTGCCAACAAACCCCCTCGCCGATGACCGAGTCGGCTGATGAGTGTCGGTAAGAACCAGCGGCAGCATCGCATCGTCAAACTTCTGGCAGAACAAGCCGTCACCAGCCAGAGTCAGCTCGTCGACTTGCTTGGTGAAGCTGACGTGGTTGCCACCCAGGCCACCGTCTCGCGAGACCTCGAAGAGCTGGGAGCGATCAAGGTTCGTGTGCCAGGTGGTCACACCGTCTATGCCATACCCGAGCTGCCGACCGAGCAGGTGGCACCCGAGGATCACCTCCGACGAGTGCTTGGCGAATGGCTCGTCGAGGTTGCCCGGTCTGGCGACCTGGTGTTGCTCAGAACCCCGCCCGGGTCGGCGCATGTGGTCGCTTCAGCGCTCGACCGATCGGGCCATGTCGACCTGATCGGAACGGTGGCGGGCGACGATACTCTGCTGGCCATCGCCGCTGAAGGCACCGGCAAGCAGCTAGCCGCCGAGCTCGGTGAACTAGCCGGCCTGTAGCGGTCGACCCTTTTCGGAGACCTGTAAGCCGCCCACGATCCTGTAGCCGTCTAGCTAGCAACGCTCAGACAGCTAACGCTTAACTAACCAACCGCAAACATCACGAAACCACATCAAGAAATCGGAGTGCCAACAGTCATGTCAGACAATCTCACTAGTCAGGTGAAAAAGGTCGTACTGGCCTATTCGGGTGGGCTGGACACCTCGGTCATTCTTCGCTGGTTGCAGGAGACATACGAATGCGAGGTCGTGACCTACACCGCCGACCTCGGTCAGGGTGAAGAACTGGAACCGGCCAGGGCAAAAGCGCTGGCCATGGGCGTGCCCGAGAGCTCGATCTACATCGACGATGTGCGCGAGGAGTTCGTACGGGACTTCGTGTTCCCGATGTTCCGGGCCAACACCATCTACGAAGGTGAGTATCTGCTCGGCACGTCGATCGCCCGGCCGCTGATCGCCAAGCGCCTCGTCGAGGTAGCGGCGGAGCAGGGAGCCGATGCCATCAGCCACGGAGCGACAGGCAAGGGTAACGACCAGGTGCGTTTCGAGCTTGGGGCCTATGCCCTGCAGCCCAACATCAAAGTCATCGCCCCGTGGCGGGAGTGGGACCTGCTGAGCCGGGAGAAGCTGCTGGCTTACGCCGCCGAGCGCGATATTCCGATCGAGATGTCCCGGGGCGCCAAGTCGCCGTTCTCGATGGACGCCAACATGCTGCATATCTCCTATGAGGGTGGCCCGCTTGAGAACCCATGGACCGAGCCGCCAGCGGAGATGTGGCGCTGGTCGGTTAGCCCGGAGGCTGCCCCAAACGAGGCCACCTATCTTGAGCTCGACTATCTGAAGGGCGACATTGTCGCTATCGACGGCGAGTCGATGACTCCGGCCCAGGTGCTGCTCAAACTCAACGAGATCGGTGGAGCAAACGGCGTCGGTCGACTCGATATCGTCGAGAATCGCTACGTGGGCATCAAGAGCCGTGGCGCCTACGAAACCCCCGGCGGCACCATCATGCTGAAGGCTCACCGGGCCATCGAATCGATCACTCTCGACCGTGAGGTCGCTCACCTCAAAGATGAGCTGATGCCTCGCTACGCCACAACGGTTTACAACGGTTACTGGTGGAGTCCGGAGCGGGAGATGATGCAGCACACCATCGACTGGAGCCAGCAGGCGGTCAACGGTCGAGTGCGGGTCAAGCTGTACAAGGGCAACGTCGACGTTGTCGGTCGCCAATCCGACGATTCGCTGTTCGACG
>JBOEHD010000101.1:0-9294 GCA_050633745.1 Acidimicrobiales bacterium | reverse complement strand
TGTACGTGGCCGAGACCCACCAGGGGAGGGTCTACCAGTGGCCGCTCTCCGGGCCAGGGCAGATCGCCGGCTACTTCGGGCCGGAGCATCGGGGCACGGTCCTGGCCGACCCCGAGGGCGGTCCGTTGTTCGATTCGCTCGCCGTTGACTCGCTCGGCAACGTCTGTGTCGCCACCATCCGCAACGGTGGGATCACGGTCATCACCCCGGACGGTGCTCATCGGCACATCCCCTTCGATGATCCTTTGACCACCAACATCTGTTTCGGTGACGAGGACCTGCAGACGGCGTTCGTGACCCTGTCCGGTAGCGGCCAACTGGTCTCCCGGCGTTGGGAGGTCAAGGGGCTGCCCTTGGCCTACTCCCGCTCCTGGCCGTGAACGGCGGCGGGCCAGGCGGCCGGCCTCGATCGGTCGATGGACCCGACTCGCCTCGGCCGGTGCAGGTTCGGGTCCTCAGGATCATCGCCGTCGTCGTGCTGGGCACCGCTCTCGGCCTCGTCAGCTCGGTGGCGCCGGCCGGAGCCCACACCGATCTGATCCAGGGATCGCCTGGCCCAAGTCAGCGAGTCGGGGGTGACGTCGACTTCATCGACCTGGTCTTCGGGGCTGCCGTCACCGAGGTCGTTGTCGAGCTCCGTCGACCGGATGGCTCGATGGCCGACGGGGAGATGGTGGTGGCCGACGGCCAGATCATCCGCCACGAGATGGAGGCCCTGCCCGAGCCCGGCCGCTACCTGGTGGAGTACCAGATGATCTCCGACGATGGTGACTTCACGCTCGGCAACTACTTCTTCGACTACGACGAGACGGCGGTGGCGCCGTCCCGCCTCGGCCTGGTCGATGTCCCGGAGGAGCCGCTGGTCACCGCACGAAACGCGGTCGGGGCCGGTGCGGTCACCGCCCTCCTGGTGGCGTGCGGCGTGTTGTTGCTGCGGCTCCGTCGCTCCCGGGCGGTCCTGGCCGCTCGCCGTGAGCAGACGGCGTCCTGAGCCGAACCGATATCCCGCCCGGCCCGACCGATGGGGCTGCGGCGGTCCGAGCCCTCAATCCTGAGCCGAAGCGATATCCCGCCCGGCTGGGTCGGCTGGCCGACCCGTTGTTCTTGGATCAGGGGGCTGGGTCGGCCAACGCTACGCTTGTCGGGTGGCTCAGCAGTTCTGGATCGAGACGCTCGGGTGTCCCAAGAACCAGGTCGACTCCGACAAGCTGTTGGGGTCGCTGCTGGCCGACGGCCTGGAGCCGGCCGGCCGGGTGGAGGATGCCGACGTCGTCGTCGTCAACACCTGCGCCTTCGTCGAGGAAGCCCGCCAGGAATCGATCGACACCATCCTCGATCTCCAGGAGGCTCGTCCCGAGGCCGAACTGGTGGTGACCGGCTGCCTGGCCGAACGCTACGGGGACGATCTGGCCGATGCCATGCCCGAGATCGATCGGGTCGCCGGCTTCGGGGTGCCCGTCACCCTCGGCCCGACCAGGGTCGGCCGCGGAACCAACGGGGGAGTCGGGGCCGCCGATCAGGCGCCGTCGTTCGACCTCCTGGAGCTGCCCCGCCCGGCCTCGGCTGCGCCGTGGGCCTACGTGAAGATCGCCGAGGGGTGTGACCGGCGCTGCGGCTTCTGCGCCATCCCCCAGTTCCGGGGGCCCCAGCGGTCCAGGACGATCGAGTCGATCGTGGCCGAGGTCGAGGCCCTCGAGGTCCAGGAGATCGTGCTGGTGGCCCAGGATCTGGCCGCCTTCGGGCGAGATCAGGGCCAGGGCACGAGACGGATCGTCCCCCTGATCGACCAGGTGGCCCAACTCGTACCGTGGGTCCGGCTGCTGTACCTGTACCCATCGGATCTCGGCGACGATCTGATCGACGCCGTCTGTCGGACCGGGGTTCCCTACTTCGACCTCTCCCTCCAGCACGTGTCCCGCCCCCACCTCCGCCGAATGCGACGTTGGGGCGAGGGATCGGTCTTCCTGGAGCGGATCGAGACGATCCGGGCCAGGGAACCGGGGGCCGCGTTCCGGTCGAACTTCATCGTCGGCTATCCGGGCGAGACCGAGGACGACCACGACCAGCTGATGTCGTTCGTCGAACAGGCCCGCCTCGATTGGTGCGGCTTCTTCGCCTACTCCGAAGAGGAGGGAACCTACGGGGCCGACCTCGACGGCACCGTTCCCCAAGCCCTCATGTCGGAACGCCTCGCCGAGCTGCGAGAGACTCAAGACCGCATAACCGCCGAAAGTCGTGACGCCATGATCGGCAGCGAACGCCTAGTGCTGGTCGACGAGCCAGGCATCGCCCGGTCGGCCGGTGAGGCCCCGGAAATCGACGGCATTATTCAGGTGCCGGTCGATCTGCCAACCGGACGCTTCGCCATCGCAACGATCGACGGAGCCGAGGGTCCCGACCTGAGCGCCTCGGTAGCCGAGCTGGTCGAAGACCCGAAAGCGGAACTGGTATGAACACCGCGGCGGACATCAGCTTCATCGGCAATTCTCGGTGGTCGCTGGCTGCCAACTCCCTGACCATCTTCAGAATCGCTGCCGCCCCGGTGCTGGCGCTGATGGTTCTGGCAAAGAACCCGTGGTGGCTTTCGTTCTGGTTCGGTTGGTTCCTCGGGGCCACCGACTATCTCGACGGTCAGCTCGCCAGGCGGGCGGCACCGACCCGGGTTGGCGCGTTTCTTGATCCTCTGGCGGACAAGGTGGTGATCCTGCTGGCTGGCTACGCCCTGGTCTGGGTCGACCGGTTCAGCTGGATACCGATCACCCTGATAGCGATCCGTGAAGTCGCCATCATGGCTTACCGTAGCTATTGGGGTCGACGAGGGTTAGCCATCCCGGCTCGGAAGTCAGCGAAATACAAGACCTTGGTTCAGGGGGTCGCAGTCGCTGCGGCACTGGCCCCGGCGCTCGACAACTACCTGTGGGTCGCCGATTGGCTGCTGTGGTTGGCGGTGGCGTTCACCCTGTACAGCGGCGTTCAATACGCTCTCGATGGCAGTAAGTCGTTGCGAACAACCGGCGAGCGGTAACCCGGTGACGGTGGGCGGCCGGAGTTCAAGAGGTGCGACCCTAGTCATCTGGCTGTTAGCTTTCGCCATGATCGCCGCGGCCTGCGTCAACCCCCTCGACGCGCTCGACGGTGTCGGCGAGAATGCTGGCGACCAGCCGCCGGTAACGCTCGGCTCGGAACCGGTAGGGCCAGGTTCGCGGCCAGCAGAGGTTGAGACCGATGAAAACGGTGGCCTCGCTATCGCCGCCGACTTTCAGGACGGGCGCTGCAACTTTGCCGTTCCGCCAGGCAAAGAACCCCGCTGCGGCACCGTGGCAGTGCCGATGGATTGGGAAACCGGCGAAGGCCTGGTGCGCCTACCGGTGGCGGTCTTTGCCTCAACCGCCGATCAACCTGCGGCCGACCCGGTCATCTACCTCGATGGCGGCCCCGGCTCCCACGCGCTCGACACCATCGAGTACGTGGTTGAAGACTTCCTCGACCCGCTGCTCGCTCGGGGTGATGTGATCTTCTTCGACCAGCGAGGCGCAGGCCAAGCCACTCCTCGCCTTAGCTGCGATGAGACCAAGCCGATCCAGCGTCGACTCGAAGATGAGCCCGAAGTGTCGGATGAAGAATCGATCGAACTGTTCCACGACGCCCTGCAGCGCTGCCGGACTCGTCTGATCAACTCTGGTATCGACCTCACCGACTACAACTCGATCAACAATGCCGCCGACGTCGAGGCCATCCGTGTGGCCCTCGGCTACGAGCGGTGGAACCTGTTCGGCATCTCCTACGGAACGAAGCTGGGGCTCGAAGTGCTTCGTCGCCATCCCGCCGGTGTGCGGTCGGCGGTGCTCGATTCGGTCTACCCGCCCCAGGTCGACTCGGTGCTCGAGAATCCGACAACCTTTCTCGATAGCTACAACCTGGTGGTTGAGGCCTGCGGAGCCGAACGGCCCGGTTGCGGCGCCGAGGGTGATCTCCACGAGAGAATCCGAGATGTCGTTGCCCTCTATGAGGCCGACCCGGTCACCGTGGAAATCCGTGACTGGATCGCCGATGAAAGCGACACGGTGACGGTCACCGGCCAGACCATCGCCGACACGATCCTCGGAGCGCTCTACTCCACCTGGCAGCTATCCGACATCCCTGAACTGGTGGCCGAGCTCGAAGTTGGCGAGACCGCAGCCATCGTCTCTTTCCTGAGCCAGGACCGATCAACGGAACGGTTCTTCAGCAACGGCATGTTCTATGCCATCGCCTGCCACGAGGAGATCAGCTTCGCCGATGAGGCGGCGGTTGCGGCGGCTGTGCCCGCCGATCCGTTTGAGCTCGGGGAGTTCTTCGACTTTGCGTCAAACACCGGGAATCTGGCGTTCGGAACCTGTCAGGCGTTCGAGAACGGCCAGGCCCCCGACGTATCGAATACCGCGGTGGTCAGCGATGTGCCGACCCTGCTGATGGCCGGCCGCTATGACCCGGTGACCCCCATCTCGTGGGCCGAACGGGCCGCCGAGACCCTCAGCAACGGGCATCTGGTGGTCGGCCCACACGCCTCCCACGGCGTCTCTGGCGACCAGTGTGGCATCTCGGTGGCCCTCGACTTCTTGAACTCGCCTGACGTCGCCCCAGACGGGAGCTGCCTCGATGGCGCCGCCCTGTCGTTCTTGGCGCCAGGCGACCTATCGGTAGCCCTTGAGCCACTCAGCTTTCGATCCGACGATTTTGGTGTTGAGCTCACCTCGGTCAGCCCCGCCGACTGGTCGTTCGGGTCGCTCCAGGGGGACCAGTACCGGCGGGAGTCGTTCCTCGACCCGACCGAGTTCTATCAGCTCGCCGCCGACGCCAGCTTGGGCTTCGGGCTGCAGGATTTCCTGGAGACCGAAAAGAACCTGACGCTGTTGCCCCGCAATACCTTTGGCGGGGTGGTCGGCCCGATCTCGGCCGATGAGCTCAACCGAACCTGGCAGTACCGAACAGGTCAACAGGCCGACCGGGTGTTCGTCGACTGGTTCGAAACCGAGATCGATGGGCAAACGGCATACGTGATCCTGGTTGCTAGCCGAGATGAGCGGGACTTCCTTCTCGAAACGGTGGTACTCCCCGCGCTGCAGGCCATCGAGGTACGAGGGCTCTAGCGTCACAGCTCATCGCATCCGCTGACTGGCCGTGCTCGGCACTATGGTGGCGATCAAGAGCGAAGCGACCGGAGGCTGGCAATGAAGGTAGAGGTAGTAGCGATTGGAACCGAGCTCCTGCTGGGGCAGATCGTCGACACCAACTCTTCGTGGATCGGCGAGCAATTGGCTCTGGCCGGACTCGACTCTCACTATCAGACCAAGGTCGGTGACAACCCGGCCAGGATCGCCGAAGTGCTGAAGCTGGCGCTGTCTCGCAGCGACGCGGTGATTTGCTGCGGAGGTCTGGGCCCGACGCAGGATGATCTCAGCCGAGACGTCATCGCCGAGGTCATGGGAGCGGAGTTGGTTCTCGACGAAACGATCGCAGCCAAGATCGAGGCCATGTTCACCAAGCGGGGCCGGACGATGTCGCAAAACAACTTGCAGCAGGCGATGGTGCCGGTTGGAGCGACGACGATCGCCGAACAGCCGGGAACCGCCCCGGGGTTGATCTGCCCGGTCGGNNGACAAGGTGATCTACGCCGTGCCCGGCGTGCCCTATGAGATGAAAGAGATGGTCAACGGCACCATCATCGCCGACCTGACCGCTCGGTCGGGCCAGTCCGCCGTCATCCGATCGCGGGTGCTGCGAACCTGGGGAACCTCAGAGTCGGCGCTGGCCGAACAGCTGGCCGATCGGATCGACCAGCTCGATGCCGCAGGCAATCCGACGTTGGCCTTCCTCGCCAGCGGTGTGGAAGGGCTGAAGGTTCGCGTCACCGCTAAGGCGCCGAACGAGGCCGAAGCGCTAACGATTCTCGATGCCGAGGAGGCGGTGCTGCGGCCGATTCTGGGCGACATCGTGTTCGGTCTAGACGACCAGAACATGGAAGCGGTGGTGATTTCGATGCTGGCCGAACGGTCGCTGACCGTGGCAGTGGCCGAGTCTCTCACCGGTGGCTACGTCTCGGGACGGCTGTGCGCCGTGCCGGGGGCCAGCAGGGTCTTCCAGGGGGGTGTGGTGGCCTACCAGCCCCGGATCAAGTTCGAACTGCTCGGTTTGGCCGAGGGGCCGGTGGTGACCGAGGCGGCGGCGTTGGCTATGGCCCACGGTGCGCGGCGAGAACTCAAAGCAGATATCGGGCTGGCCACCACCGGCGTTGCCGGCCCCGATGAATCGGAAGGCAAGCCGGTCGGCACCGTCTGTCTTGCTGTCGCTGGCTCCATGGGCGAGCGAGCGGTAACGGTGAAACTGCCGGGCGATCGAGAGCGCATCCGTCAGTTCTCAACCATCACCCTGCTCGACCTGCTTCGCCGAGAATTGATCGAAGGGGAGCTGGCCTAGCTGGCGAACGAACTAGATGGCAAACGAGCTAGCCGGCAACCGGTGTAAGCCAGTTGTGGGTGTCTTCGGCCTTACCGAGTTGGATGTCGGTCAGCGCCTCCCGTAGCCGCATGGTGTTTGGTCCAGGTTGACCGTCGCCGATCTGCAGCCGTTGACCGCTGGTGGCCACGGTGCCGACGGGAGCGAGCACGGCTGCGGTGCCCGAAAGGAACGCCTCGCCGTGAGAGGCCCAGTCCATCAGCTCATCGAGCGGCACCGATCGCTCCTCGATCTCGTAGCCCATGTCTGCGGCCAACGTAAGCACCGAGGTTCTGGTCACGCCGTGCAGGAACGACTCGTCGAGGTTGCGGGTGATGAGCCGCTTGTCGTCGACTAGGAAGAAGTTTGAAGCGCCGGTCTCGGTGACGTCGCCGCCGGTAGCAAACAGCACCTGATCGGCACCGTGATCGCGTTTTGCGTCGAGGGTCGGGCCGAGCGCCATCACGTAATTGGCGCCCGACTTCACCATGCCGAACTGGGGCGTGGTGCGAGGAATCTCGGTTTCGATGTAGATGGTGAGAGGCCGGATGCCACCGGCGAAATAGTCACCGACCGGGGAGTTGAGCACGTAGAGGATTGCAGAGTCAGACGGGGCGGCTGCTGCCCCGATGTTGAGCAGGGTTCCGATGAGCGTGGGGCGGATATACAACGAGCCCGGTGAGTCGGGGGTGAACGCGGCGTTGGCCTCGACCGAGTCGATGATCATCCTGCCGACCAGTTCGGCCTCGGGCGCCTTCATGTGCAGCTTGCCGACGCTTTGCACCATACGGTTTGCATGGTCGTCGAGCCGGAAAATGGCCAACGAGCCATCGATCTGGCGGTGGGCTTTCAAGCCCTCGAAGCAGGTGCTGCCGTAGTGCAGGGCATGGGTTCCGGGGTGAAGCGAGAAGTTCTCCAGCGGGGACGCGTGCCCCGAATAGACATACTCTCCACCGGCTTCCATTACCGCCACCGTGATTTGGTCGCCAAACAGTGTGCCGAAGGGGGCTGAGAACGGATCTTGCGTTTCGCTCATGCTCCTAGTTCTAGTGGCAAACGGCCCGCGCTGCTCATCTTTGGGTGTGTTCTTCTATGTCGAATTGGTGTCTCGATAGGGTCTTCAACACCGGCCGGATTGGTTCAGCCGCCCTCGCCGGATTGGGTCGAGGCGGTGAGCGGCGGCAACGTGACAGTGGTGCTGGTGCTGGAAGGCCCACTGGTGCTGGTTTCTGCGTTACTTTCGACGGTTTCCGAGGTGGCTGAGCCGGTGAGCGCCGAGGTTGGCACAGAGGGTCCGATCGAGCCGCGAGTCGATGTCGAAGTGGTTGGCGCGACCGTCGAGGGAGCGGTAGTTGACGTCGTGGCCGGTGGGCGGCTGGTACTGGTTACGACCCCGGACTCGGTGGCCTCGTCTGTGACGTAACGCCCGGTTTTTCCGGCGTAGAACACGCTGCGTTCCGGGCACAACCGGCCAAAGACCAGGTCTTGGAATCGCAGCTGCTCATCGTCGAGCTTGAACCAGATGGCGTCGAGGACCGAGTCGTCCATCTGGCATAGGGTTTCGCCGACGGCTAGCCGTTCGGCTATCTCCTCGGACCCCATGGGACGCCCCTCGATGTCCGACAGCTGCCTTTCAATTGTCGGCCCCGTTTCGCCGTCATCTCCGCACGCCGTGGCCAGCAGAGCCAGGGCCGCCACGATGCCGAATGCCCAAAACTTGTGGGCCAACCGTGAGCGACGAGGGGCCTCTCGCTCCATCACCGGCTGGATTGCCAGCTGAATCACTGGCTTCACCACTGGATAGTCATCCGCCACGTTCGTGCCACAGGTCGCATGGTAGCCAGAGCGCTTCTCGGCCGCATGGCGTGTAGCAGCGGCCTGCAGCGAGGTTTAGCCCAGGGTGGCGTGAGGCTGGTTTTCTCGTACGCCGTTGGCGGTGATCTGGATGAACTGCGACTTCTGCCAGAACTCTTCGATCGAGGTGGCGTCGCTGTAGCTCATGCCCGACCGGACTCCGGCCACCAATTGGCCGACGACCTTATCTACGGCGCCTCGGTAGGGAACGGTTCCCTCCACCCCCTCAGGGGCTCGCTGCTCGAAGTATTCGCGGTCGACAACTTCGCCGTCTCGGGCCGCTCGGGCATTGAGCGCTTCGAACGAAGCCATGCCTCTTACCCGCTTGACCAGGCCGTGCTGAGATTGCTCGACCTCGCCTGGGCTTTCCTTTGTTCCGGCGAACAGGCTGCCGATCATGACCGAACTGGCCCCTGCGGCCAGGGCCTTGGCGATATCACCGGAGGTTTTGATGCCTCCGTCGGCGATTATCGGGACCGGCACACCATCGGGGTCCAGCAGTGGCGATTCGGCGCAGTTGCCGATCGCCGTTAGCTGCGGCACGCCGACGCCAGCGACGAGGCGGGTGGTGCAGACGCCACCGGGTCCTACGCCGACCTTGACGGCGTCGGCTCCGGCCGCGGCCAGATCGGCCGCGCCGGCCCTGGTTGCCACGTTTCCGGCAATGACGTCTGTTTCGGGGAACTCGGCCTTGAGTTTGATGAGTAGATCGATGGCATGCCCGGCGTGGCCATGGGCGATATCGAGCACCAGGGCGTCGACACCAGCGTCGACGAGAGCGTGGGTGCGGTTCAGAGCGTCTCGATCAGTGCCGATGGCTGCCCCGACCAGCGGTGGACCGCTGAGGCCCTTGGCAGACGGGCTGGCTCCGGGCGAGACCTGGTCTGCAAACGAATGAGACTTGACCTGGTTCACCATGGCCGCCTGAGCCTCGGCGTTCATGAAGCGGTGGATGATGCCGATGCC
>JBOEHD010000100.1:0-34078 GCA_050633745.1 Acidimicrobiales bacterium | reverse complement strand
ACGCCGACGAGTTCGAACTCGGTCAGCAAGTCAACATTGAGTTGGCAGATGAGACCCAGGTAGACGGCATCGTCTCGGCCATTAGCTCCATCATTCAGCCAGCCAACCCCCAGAACTCACCGACGGTCGAAGTCTCGTTCGAGCTTTTAACCGAACCCGGCCAAGACGTGGTCGAGGGAGCGGTGACGATCACCAGTTTCGGCGAGGAGATACGGGGTGCAGTCGTGGTCCCGACCCGAGCGCTCGTCACCCTGGCCGAAGGAGGATTCGCAGTTGAGAAGGTGCTCGGCGACGGGTCCACCCAGTTGATCGGGATAGAACTGGGGGCCTTCGACGACGGTGTTGTCGAAGTAGTCAGCGGCGATCTAGCGCCGGGCGACGAAGTGGTGGTCCCGCAGTGAGCGCGGCCCTTGAGTTCATCGATGTGGTGAAAGAGTATGAAGGCACTCCCCCGGTCAGAGCACTCGACGGCGTGACGCTTCGAATCGAAGATGGTGAGCTGGCGGCCATCGTCGGGCCCTCAGGGTCCGGGAAGTCGACCATGCTTCACGTGATGGGCACCCTCGATCGCCCCTCAAGCGGCACGGTGATGATCGCAGGACGCGAAGTGTCGGCACTCGGCGACCGTCAATTGTCGGCGGTGCGATCACAGCTGATCGGCTTTGTGTTTCAACAGTTCTTCCTCATCGACGGTGTCACCGCCCTTGAGAACGTGGCCAATGGCTTGCTGTACTCCGGGGTCCATCCGACCGAGCGACGGCTTCGGGCCGCCGAAGCGCTGGTTGCTGTGGGCCTGGCTCATCGCCTGACCCACCTGCCGAATCAACTATCCGGCGGCGAGCGACAGCGGGTGGCCATCGCCAGGGCGATCGTGCATCGGCCAGCCATCGTTCTGGCCGACGAGCCGACCGGCAATCTCGACTCCCGCTCTAGCGGGGCGATTCTGGAACTGATCGACGAACTGCACGAAGGTGGCTCGACAATCATCGTCATCACCCACGACAACGAGGTCGCCAACTCGCTGCCGCGTCGGATTGCGGTACGTGACGGCCGCATAGAAAGTGACTCGATGCAACCCGGTTCGTTAGCGGTGGCTGGAGCCGAAGCAGGGGTTCGACAACCATGACCGCTGTCCTACCACGTCCCCGGTCGTCACGATCGGCGAAGCGCCTCGGCCCCAGTCGACTGCGAGCCGCAGACGTGCTGTCCGTCGGCGGATCGGGCCTGCGTACCCGCAAAACTCGTACCGCTCTCTCCGCCCTCGGCATCACTATCGGCATCGCCGCAATGGTCGGTGTGCTCGGCATCTCAGAGTCGAGTCGGGCCGAACTGCGAAACCAGATCGCAGCCCTTGGTACCAACCTGTTGACCGTGACCCCTACCGGTGGCTTCGGCGGCGGTGATGGCACCCTGCCAGCGGAGGCCGCGGCGAAAGTCTCTCGGGTCGGCCCCGTCGAACGAGTGGCCGACGTTGTTGAGCTTGATGCCCCGGTGCTCCGCAACGATCTCATCAATGAGAACGAGACCGGCGGCATCACCGCTATGGCCGCCGACCTTGACCTGCTAGAGACCCTCAACGGTGAGGTGGCATTCGGCTCATGGCTGAGTGAGGCCACCGCCCAGTACCCAAACGCGGTGCTTGGTTCGGTCGCCGCGGAGCGGCTAGGAGTGACACAGGTCGACCAGGGCATGATGATTCTCATCGACCAAAACTGGTTCACGATAATCGGAGTGCTCGAACCGTTCCCTCTAGCTCCCGACCTGGACCGCGGCGCCCTAGTCGGCAAGTCGATTACCGAATCGCTGTTCGAGAGTGAGCTGAACCCGTCGGCGATCTACCTGCGAACCGACCCGGAGCGAATCGATGATGTTCGCGGGGTGTTGGGGTCAACCGTCGACCCTCAGAGCCCTGACGAAGTCTCGATTTCTCGGCCCTCGGAACTGCTCGAAGCGCAGGACGCGGCCGACTCGGCCTTCACCAATCTTTTCCTCGGCCTCGGGGCAGTCTCGCTGCTAGTGGGCGGTGTCGGCATCGCAAACGTGATGGTTATCGCGGTGATCGAGCGCCGAAATGAGATCGGACTGCGGCGGGCACTGGGTGCTACTCGGGCCCACATTCGCAGACAGTTCCTGACCGAGGCGTTGCTGTTGTCGGCTCTCGGCGGCGCAGCCGGAGTGCTGGTTGGCATGGCCGTGACGGCCCTCTACGCCAGAACCCAGGGCTGGGAAACCGTTGTGCCACTGGCGGCGATGGTTGGAGGCTTCGTCGCCGCATTGGCTATCGGTGCGGTGGCAGGCATGTACCCGGCAATGCGAGCCGCTCGGCTGGCTCCGACAGAAGCTCTGAGGTCAGCATGATGACGATCGAGAAACCGACCAGTGGTTCTTCGGCCACCGCCGCCGGTCGAAATTCACGGCGATGGCTGGAGCCGCTGCGATGGCTGGCCATGGCCGTGCTGGTCGCAGTAGTCATCGCTGCACTGCTGGTCTTCGACGTCGTCGGGCTGCTGTTCGAAACCGAAGAGCCCGAAGTGGCGGTGCCCCGGGAGCGCTCGGAGATCGGGTTGTCGACCTTATCGACAACCGTGGAAGCCGACGGCGCCCTCGTGTTCACCGATGCACGGTCGTTGTCTGCAGCCGCCAGTGGCACACTGACCGCCGTCGCCACCACTGGGAGCGAAGTCACCGCTGGCACCGTGTTGTTCGAGATCGATGGTGATCCCGCGGTTGCTTTTGCTGGAGAGCTTCCGGCGTGGCGGGCCATCAAGAGCGGCGACGTTGGCCCTGACGTCGAGCAACTCGAGGCAAACTTGGTGGCGCTCGGCTACGACCCGGAAGCCGCGATGACGGTTGACGAAACCTTCACCGACTACACCGCAACGGTGGTCGAGCGGTGGCAAACCGACGTCGGCCTGCCGGTCACCGGCGACGTCACGCTCGGCTCGGTTGTATTCGTGCCGAGCGACGGTCGAGTCACATCGACAGCGGCCACCATCGGTCAGGAACTGTTACCCAGCTCAAACGCCGTGCTGACAGTGTCAAACGTCGAGCGGGAGATTAGCTTCACCGTGCAGCCCCAGAACCTCGACACCATCGAACTGGGCACCGAGGTTGACGCCCGACTCCCCGATCGCTCGACCGTCGTGGCTGTCGTTGCCGATCTAAGCTCCAACGGCGACGGGTCATGGACCGCTACGGCTCAACTGGCCGACACCGGGGCGAGCCTGCCCGACGGAGAGTCGGTTCCCGTCACCATCACCTGGACCCACATCCTGGCCGAGCAGGTAAAGACGGTGCGGGCCAACGCTCTGAGCCGTCTCGACGATGGGTCATACGTCGTTGAGGTCGTTGACCCGCTGGCCCACGCTGAAAGAACCACGTTTGTTGCCGTAGAAACCGGCGCCAAGTCGGGGTCGACCATCGAGATCATCACCGATCTCGAGCCTGGCACGGTGATCATCGCTCCGTAGTTAGACGCTGCTAACGAGTTGCTCGATGGCATCAAGAACGTCAGACGGTGCGGTGAAGATACTCAGGTGTGTGCCGTCGATGCTTGCTCTCGGGCATCCGAGGTCGCCGACCTCACCGTATTCGTGGTCATAGGCTGCACTAAGCTTCAGGTAGGCGCTTGGTTGGCCCATCCAGTTGCTCGGCATTGGCACCGGTTCGTCGTAGAACGAACGAAGTAGTTGCGGCATGTCGGCCCGCAGTTCGGCCAGATCGCTCGGCGATTCCACTAACTGGTTCACGGTCTCCGCGGGCCACCAATCGAGCCACTTCGGTAGGCGCCCGTCTACCACCTTCGTTTCGAGCAAGCGGTCGTCGAGGAACTGTAGGAACGGCTGCGGTGTGCGGTGCTCTCCTCCGGTCGGCGGGACGAGCGCGTCAACGAAGACAAGTGCTTTTGGTCGGTTCCCGATCTGCTCTCCGATCACCGGCAACACCGCCCCTGCTCCGGAGTGCCCAACCACGACGATGTCGCTGTCATCCGTCGCCGAACTGACTGCGATGTCGACAAGATGCTGCCACTGCGGTGAGTCTGCATCGGCCACACCGGTGAGGTCGGGGCAGCTGACGTCGATTCCGCGTCGTCGGGCCAGGTCAGCGAGCGGTTTCCACGTCGACGGACCGACTAGCGGGCTGTGGACCAGCAACAGCGTCGACGAGGTCAGGGAAGCAACCATGAGCAGATGCTACGCAGCGGCGCCGCTACCAAGACAGGTCTTGGCAGCCCACATGGCTGTCCGGCTCGACCTGGAAGGTTCCGTGGTCGATGCCGTAGCGGGTCTGCAGCAGATCCCGAGCCTGGTCGAGCACCTGATGGGAGTCGACCGGACCGGTGGTGACCAGGTGAGCCGAAGCGGCTTCCATTTCGCTGGTGAGGGTCCAGACGTGCAGGTCATGAACGTCGCTAACGCCGCTGATGCTGGCGAGGTCTTCGTGTAGCTCGCTCAGCTCGATGTGATTGGGAGCAGCTTGGAGCAGGATGCGGACCGCGTTGCGGCCGAGGCGCCAGGTGCGGGGCAGAATCCATAGGCCGATGATCGCACCGATGACCGGGTCGACCCAGGTCCAACCGGCATATCGCATGAGCAGGGCCCCGAAGATAACGCCGACCGAACCAACCAGATCGGCCAGCACTTCGAGGTAGGCCCCTTCGATATTGATCGACTCCTGTGAACCCTCACGAAGCAACATGAAGGCCACGATGTTGGCCACAAGGCCGAGCACGGCCACGATCAGCACCGGGCCTTCGAGCACGTCTGCCGGTGAGCTGATTCGTCGCACCGCTTCGATCACAACCCAGATCGCCACGCCGAACAGCAGCAGCGCGTTCACAAATGCGGCCAAAATCTCCAGCCGATAGAGGCCGAACGTGTGATTCGACGGTGCGCTGCGAGCTTTGGTTTCGAACCGGCTGGCCAGCTGGATGGCAGCTAGGGCCATGCCGAGCCCGACGACATCTGTCAGCATGTGGCCGGCGTCTGACAGCAACGACAACGAGTTGGTGAGCAGGCCAGCCACGGCCTCGACAACAAAGAAGATAGCGATGATGGCAAAGGCGATGCTCAGCCGTTTCACATGTCGGGCCCCGGCTCTCGCCAGGCTCACCCCGTGGGAATGACCGTCATGGCCGTGACCAGAGTGGCTGTGGCTATCACTGCTATGTCCAGCACCGTTGGGCATGAATTGAACGTACCCCTAGTTGAAGGCAATAACAAGAATGAGTGAGAATGGCTATCGTGCTCAGGTATTCGAGACCTGCTCCCATCGGGTTTAACCGGTCGAGCGTTAGCGGCTAGCGGTCAATTGCTAGCCGGCAATAACTCAGCGTTACTCGGGTCCGCCTATGTAGCGAAGCTCAAACCGGCGACTCAGATTGGTGAGGAACTCGTGCGGTATCGAACCGGCCAGCTCCGCAACCTCATCGATCGGGCAGTGCTCCCCCACGAGCTCTACCGGAGCGCCCGGATACACAAAACGCTCATCGATGCTGCTCACATCCAGGGTGATCAGATCCATCGAGACCCGCCCGACGATCGGGGTTGGTTGTCCCTGTATCGCTGCCATGCCGGTGTTGGAGATCGACCGTAGAAATCCGTCGGCGTATCCCACCGGGATGGTGGCGATGCGGGAGTCCGAGGTGAGCCTATGGGTGGCTCCGTAACCGACTGAAGCTCCCGTCGCCGCCGATTGCACCTGGATGATCGGCGCCTCGAGCGTCACCACTGAGCGCATCGGGTTTGCCAGCCCACTATCCGGGAATGGCGATCCGCCGTAGAGGGCGATTCCCGGTCTTGCCAGGTCAAAGTGGTAGGCCGAGCCGAGGAAGATGCCCGCCGAGTTGGCCAGTGATGCGGCCCCCATCGGAAGCCGCTCCCGGATCGCAGTGAACAGCTCCAACTGATCGGCGGACTGTTCGCTGCTGGATACGTCGGCCGAAGCGAGATGGCTGAGGATGTGCCGCACCTCGACGCCGTTCAGCAGATCCGGTTCGCGGCATAACTGCTCATACTCCTCTGGTGGGAAACCCAGCCGCCGCATACCGGTATCGATATGGATGCCTGCCGGCAGCACCCGATTTGTCTCGCCAGCCAAGACGCCCCAGGCTCTCAGCTGATCCATGCTGTTCAGAATCGGGACCAGGTCGTGGCTCAGCAGATCATCAGACGATGACGGCACGTAGCCATCGAAGACGTTGATCTCCGCTGTTGGTAGAGCAGCCCGGAGTTGCATGCCTTCATCCACCCTGGCCACAAAGAATTGTCGGCAGCCCTGGCCCCAGAGCGTTGTGGCCACCTCCACCACGCCAAGCCCATAGCCGTTTGCCTTGACCACCGCGGCCGCCGGTACGCCCGCAAGTTGCTGCAGAATCGTTTGGTAGTTGGCCGCGAGCGCGTCGAGATCGACGGTTGCCCGACTTCGACGTAGAACGATCGGAGCGGCGCTCCCGGCGGGCATAGCGGTTTGGGGGGACTCGGTGCTATTCAGAACACCAGTCTAGATTTGTTGACGATCGACCCGGCTTGATTAGGCGACATTCGGGCCGCAAGATCTACTTGAGGCAGCTCTCCAGGGTTTCGATAAAGGTGCCGATCTGCTCGTCGGTGATGACCAGAGGGGGGCACCAGATGATGGCATTGCCGACGCCACGGACGAAGACGCCACTCTCGAGCATCTTGGTTTTGACCGGAGCGCTGTCATAGCCAATGTCGGCGGCCCAGACCGCGCCGACGCCGCGGTATGTCTTGATGATGCCATCGGCCATCAGAGCGTCGAAGCCCTCGACGGTCTTCTTGCCGATGTAGTTGGCCCGATCGACCAGACCCTCGGATTCGATGAGGTTGATATTGGCGATGGCCGCGGCGCACGAGGCGGGATGCCCGGAGTAGGTGTAGCCGGTGCGAAGCAGGAAGCCGGGCTCGCTCAGCGTTTCAGCAACCCCGGAGCTGACGATCACGCCGCTCAATGGTAGGTACCCGGAACTCACGCCCTTTGCGAAGGTGATGAGGTCTGGGGTGACACCGAACGTCTGGGATCCAAACCACGATCCGGTTCGACCAAAGCCGCAGATGACCTCGTCGAAGATCAGCAGCGAATTGTGCTGGTCGCACAGCTTCCTCAGGCCCTGGAGGTAGCCATCCTCTGGCGGCCAGACGCCGCCGGCGCCCTGCACCGGCTCGGCGATGACCGCGGCGATGTTGTCGCCGTGCTCAGCGAACACCTTCGAGGCCTCTTCGATGTTGTCGTTCGGTACCTCGATGAAGTGCGGAACGAGGTCGCCCCACCCTGAGCGGTTTGGTTCGATGCCCTGCGCGGATGTGCCGCCAAAGTTGGTGCCGTGGTATCCGTGGGTCCTGCGGACGATGATCTGCTTCGACGGATTGCCCCGGCGTTGTTGCACGACGCGAGCGAGTTTCAGCGCGGTGTCGACCGCTTCGGAACCCGAACAGCCGAGCATCACCCGTCCGTCTGGCATCGGCGACTTCGAGACGATCAGGTCCGCTACTTCGCGGGCCCGGTCGTTGGTGAACGGATCGAAGGTGTTGTAGGTGACCAGCTGGTCCATCTGCTTGGTGATGGCGTCGATGATCTCTCGGCGACCGTGGCCGACCTGGCAGTACCAGAGGCTGGCCATGCCGTCGATGTACTGCTTCCCGGTGTCATCGGTGAGGACCGAACCCTCGGCGCTCACGATGTTGACGAAGTCCTCCTCTGGCTTGGAGGGTTCTGAGAAGGGGTGGATCAGGGTGCCGGGTACAGACATGACGTCCTCGCTCTGTTCGGGGTTTGTTCCAGTTCGGCCGCAAAGCAGGTTCCGGTCGCTGGCTGTTTGATTCAGACTATTACTAGTGACTGGTGGTCGTCACCCGCCAGGACCCATTGTGGCAGAGGCGCAGGCCGCCGTATAACTGCTGGTCTGGGTTCTTGAGATTTCTCGCCGAGACCGGGAACCAGCGGACTATCTTGCAACGTCATACCCACCATGAAGAAACAACGCACGCAAAACGCCGTAACGCCGAATGGGGTGCGCCGAGCTCGATTCCGCCCCTTTGCAGCCGCTCTCCTCGCCCTTTCCTTGATGCTGGCTGCCTGTGGCGGCGACGAAGAAGTCGTTGCCGGAAGCACCGGCGACTCCGACAGCGATCAGCAGCAGCCAAGCGATTCCGATACTGAAACCGACGCCGATACGAACGCTGATTCCGACGGTGAGACAGACATGGACGCCGACGGGGAGAGCCATGACGATGGGGATACCGGCTCTGAGTCTGGTGATGCCAGCGGCGAGGGCTTCGACATCCAGTCGACAACATCCCACCCGGAGCTGGTCTCGGCTCAGAAGTGGCTGATCGATGATGTCATCACTATCGATGAACAGACCCTGGGTGTGCGCTATCAGGCCGGGGCCGAGCCGTGCTCGCTGGCCAATGTCACCGTCACCGAGACCGATACCTCGGTCACCGTTCTCCTAGAGACCGGGCTCAACCCCAACGCTGCGGCGATGAGCTGTATCGCTCAGGTCTTCGATTACGAGATCCAGGTTGCCCTCGACCAGCCGCTGGGAGATCGCGAGATCATCCGCGAGGCTCCGTAGTCGCACGCTCACCGGGCTAGGCCATGGTTAGTCCGCCCGAGACAGACAGGGTTTGGCCGGAGATGAAGCCAGCCGGTTCGGAGCAGAAGTAGACAACAGCCGATGCCACCTCTTCGGGTTGGCCGAGTCGCTTCATCGGCACCGCTCGGGCCATGGCCCCGATTACCTTGTCGCCATCGTCACTGCTGGCCACGATCTCTTCGATCAGCGGCGTGTCGGTCGGTCCGGGGCACACGGTGTTGGCGGTGATGCCGTTCCTGGCCACTTCTCTGGCAATCGTCTTGGTGAAGGCGATGATGCCGCCTTTGGCCCCTGAGTAGACCGCTTCCAGCGAGGAGCCGACCCGGCCTGCGTCGGAACCGATGTTGACTATCCGGCCCCAGCCGCCAGCGATCATATTGGGTAGACAGCCGTGGACCGTGCGCAGTGCACCCTTGTAGTTGATTTCGATGATTCGATCCCAGAAGTCCTCGTCTGTCTCCAGGAACGGCATCAGATCGTCCCAGCCTGCGCAGTTCACCAGGATCTCGATCGCACCCATTTCGTCGGCAACCTGCAACAGGCCCGACGTCACCGAGTCGCTGTTGGCCACATCCATGTCGACCGCGAGGCCCTGCCCACCGAGCTCCTCGATCATGCCGACGGTGATAGCGGCTTGCTCCGGGCGAAGATCGGCCACCGCCACTCGCCTGCCATCTCGGGCGAGGCCGAGGCAGATCTGGCGGCCGATGCCGCTCCCTCCGCCAGTAACCAGCGCGACTCGAGACTCGGTGGTGGCTGGGTTTGTGTTGCTCATTGGTTAGTTCTCCGACTTTGGGGCGACGCCCGGAATCTGTGATGGCCGAGCAAAAACCTCTTCCAGCAGGGGGACGAAGTCTTCGATCGGCACGTTGTTGTAGTCCGGGTCGAAACAGTTTTGGTCGTAATGATGGCAGAAGCGAACACAGGCATCGAAATGGGGGCTGTCCTGGTAGCGATCTCTGGCATCTCTGTCGCCGCCGAGATGATGAAAGTAGTAGTAACCCTGGAAGATGCCGTGATGCTTGACGATCCAGTGGGTGCGTTCATCGACGTAGGGGGCGAGCACCGTTGCCACCGCGTCACTGTGGTTCTCTGGGGCGAAGCCGTCGGCAACGTCGTGTAACAGCGCACCGACCACAAAATCGATCGACTCATCGTTGCGTAACGCCCGCGATGCCGACTGCAGTGAGTGTTGGTAACGGTCGATCTGATAGCCGAGCTTTGGACCCTTCAGAAGGTTGAGCATCATCAGCAGATTCGGTACCAGGTTTGCCCTGGCATGAGATTCGAATTCCGAGGTCAGATAGTCGTAGTCTTGCTTTGTTCCGTTGGCCATCTCGGTCCAGGTAACCATTCGCATGGCGTCACTGTAATCACTGGTTCTTTTGCGGGGGGATATCGCAGCTTTTGAGCCGGACAGGCTTCCACGGGACCCACCCCTGTCACCGCTGCGGTGACCGGCACCCCAGGTAGGATTGAGCCACCATGAGCGCATCAAANNATCATCTACACCCACACCGACGAGGCCCCCGCTCTCGCCACCGAGTCACTGCTCCCGATCATCCAGGTCTTCGCCGGAGCTAGCGATGTGGCAATCGAGACCCGTGATATCTCGCTAGCCGGTCGGATTCTGGCCAACTTCGGCGACTATCTGACCGAAGAACAGCGGGTTCCAGATGCCCTCAACCAGCTCGGCGAGCTGGCCCTCACGCCTGAGGCCAACATCATCAAGCTCCCAAATATCAGCGCTTCTATCCCCCAGTTGAAGGCCGCAGTCGTCGAACTGCAAGGCGCAGGTTACGCCCTGCCCGACTACCCAGATGAGCCCGAGACGCCAGAACAGGAAGATGTTCGTGCCCGCTACGACCGGGTCAAGGGCAGCGCGGTCAACCCGGTACTTCGAGAAGGCAACAGCGACAGGCGAGCGCCGAAGGCTGTTAAGCAGTACGCCAAGAACAACCCTCACTCGATGGGCGACTGGTCGACCGACTCCGAGACCCACGTCTCGACCATGTCAGGCGGCGACTTCCGCTCAAACGAGCAGTCGGCGGTCATGGCCGAAGATGGCGAACTCCGCATCGAGCTAGTAACCGCAGACGGCGCCGCGACGGTGCTGAAGAAGTCGGTGCCGGTGCAGGCCGGTGAAGTGGTCGACGCCACTTTCATGAGCCGTCAGGCGTTGCTCGATTTCCTCGCCGCCCAGATCGCCGCATCAAAGCAGCAGGGTGTGCTGTTCTCCCTGCACCTCAAAGCCACGATGATGAAGGTCTCCGACCCGATCATCTTTGGTCACGCGGTTCGGGTCTACTTCGCAGACGTGTTTGAGAAGTACGGCACGCAGCTGACCGAGGCTGGGGCCAACCCCAACAACGGTCTCGGCAATGTTTTGGGCGCCGTCGAGGGTATGGCTGAGCCTGCGAAGTCGGAGATAACGGCCGCCATCGCCGCAACCATCGAGGCCGGCGCCGACATGGCCATGGTCGACTCCGACCGGGGCATCACCAACCTGCACGTGCCGAGCGATGTCATCATCGACGCATCGATGCCCGCCATGATCCGCACGTCTGGTCAGATGTGGAACGCCGCAGGAACCCAGCAGGACACAAAAGCGGTCATTCCCGACAGCAGCTATGCCGGCGTGTACGAGGAAACGATCAACTTCTGCCGTGAGAACGGTGCCTTCGATCCAACCATGATGGGAACCGTGCCGAACGTTGGCCTCATGGCCCAGAAGGCCGAAGAGTACGGCTCGCACGACAAGACATTCGAGATCCCAGCCGCAGGCACCGTACAGGTCGTCGACGGCACCGGAGCGGTACTGTTCGAGCACCAAGTTGAAGCCGGTGATATCTGGCGCATGTGTCAGGTCAAGGACGCCCCGATTCAGGACTGGGTCAAGCTGGCGGTCGGCCGAGCCCGAGCCACCGGCTCCCCTACCGTCTTCTGGCTCGACAGTACCCGGGCCCACGACGCCCAGCTGATCACCAAGGTCGAGCGCTACCTCAACGATCACGATACCGACGGCCTCCAGATCGAGATTATGTCTCCGGTCGAAGCCACCCGGTTCAGCCTGCAGCGGGTTCGTGATGGGCAAGACGCCATCTCGGTCACCGGCAACGTGCTGCGCGACTATCTCACCGACCTGTTCCCCATCCTCGAGTTGGGCACAAGCGCAAAGATGTTGTCGATCGTTCCGCTGATGAATGGTGGCGGTCTGTTCGAGACCGGCGCCGGCGGTTCGGCACCGAAGCACGTGCAGCAGTTCGAAGCGGAAAACCATCTCCGCTGGGACTCGCTTGGTGAGTTCCTGGCCCTGGCGGTTTCGCTTGAGCACCTCGGCCAGGTCACCGGCAACGCAAACGCCCAGGTTCTGGCCGATGCGCTCGATATCGCCACCGGCCGGGTTTTGGAAGAGGGGCGTTCGCCATCACGTCGGGTCAACGAGCTCGACAACCGTGGCAGCCATTTCTACCTGGCGCTCTACTGGGCCCAGGCAATGGCAGCTCAGACCGACTCACCGGAGTTAGCGGCTCGCTTTACCCCGCTAGCCCAGGAACTGGCGGCCAAGGAAACCATTATCGTCGGCGAGCTAAACGAGGTTCAGGGCCAGCCCATGGACATCGGCGGCTACTACTACCCGAACCCCGAGCTACGGGTTGCCGCCATGCGGCCGAGCGCCACCCTGAACGAGATCGCAGCCCGAGGGATCTAGTCCACAGCAACATCGCTCCAACTGCCGCCTTGCAGCGGCACCAGCAGAGCGGTTAGCGACAACACGGTGGTGATGATCACCCCGATCAGTGCAGGCCGGTATCCAGCGGCGTCGATTAGCGCGCCGCTGATCGCCGGTCCTGCAAGCGCTCCAAAACCCAGACCGGTGTAGAACCCGCCGACCAGGAGGCCGAGGTCTTCGGCACCGAACCACTCGGTAAGCACCAGCGGTGCGGCGGTGACCCAGGCGGCCCAGCCGATGCCATGAATGGCTGCGCTGATGACCAGCAACCAGAATGAGCCTCCGGCAATCAGCCAGAGCGTTAGCGCGGCCAGCATGGCCATGTGCGATAATCGATATTGCCGGAGCGGCCCGATGCGCTGGGCCACGCCGCCGAACGCCAGCCGGGTGCTGAAACTGCCGAGTCCGACGACCGCCAGAATCGTGGCGGCGCGGCCGGTGCTAATGCCCTGGTCAACGGCGTAGTCATTGAGAAAGGCCAGTGGCGCATAGAACCCCGGAGCGATCAGCACCACCGAAAAGTACAGTCGCCGAAATGGGGCCGACCGAAACAGCGACACCGGCTGGCGGCGGATGCCACGATGTTCTGCAGGTTCCTTGATCGCGGCCAGCATCGTTGCTCCGAGCACGACGGCCGAGATGGCAGCGAGGACTTGAAAGGCGCCCCGCCAATCCATTCGGTCCAGTAGTGCACGGATCAGCAACGGCAGCGCGAGAGACCCGCCGCCGAGGCCGGTGAGAAGGAAGGCGATGGCCAATGGCCGTTGACGGTCGAACCTTCGGCCGACGGCGCCGATCAACGGCGAATAACAGCTGCCAACAGCGATCCCGGCAAGCGGCATATAGAAGACGTAGAGCTGCCACAGCGAGTTGGCGAACGAAGACACCAACAGAGCGAGCGGCAGCGTGACCGCCCCGATGGCCACGATCGACCGGGGCCCCCGAACGTCGGCCAATCGGCCGCCAACCGCAGAGAACAGGTAGTAGAAAAACACCGAGCCGGAAAACAGCGGAGCGATCGCCCCGGTTGAGGTGTCGAATTCGTCTGCCAGGGGCGACAGGAAAAGCCCGAACGAGAACAGAATCCCGAACCCCACAAAGTTGGCCATGGCCGCAGTGGCAACCATGGCCCAGCCCCGCCGGTCGGTCACCGGCGAAAAATCACCCGTCTACCCATGCGGGACATGACTAGCTGTAGGCGTTTCTATACACCTCAGCCAGCGCGGCCACGCCCTCGTTGATGGCACCCTCGTCGGCGTCGCCGAAGCACAACCGTAGCCGCCTGCGGCCCCACGTCGGGTCGGCCGACCAGCCAGCGCCGGGGTTGAACTGGATGCCGGCCTCGGCTGCTGCGGCGACAAACGATCCGGTGTCGACACCATCGGGAAAGGTCAGCCACACATAGATGCCGCCCTTAGGAGATGTGACTTCAACGTTGCTGCCGAACTCGCGTTGTACCGCGGCCACCATCGTGCCGCACTTCTTCTTCAAGGCGGCCATCAGCCGTTCCACATGTTCATCGAAGTGGGTTGGGGCGTACTCAGCCAGAGTCAGCTGTTCCAGTGCTCCTGTTCCGGCGTCGGTCTTGAGAGCCAGGAGCTGGAGGATTACCGGCTCATCTGCCACCAGGTAGCCGACTCGCAGCGCGGGAGCGATCGACTTGGAGAACGAACCGCAGTAGATGACATGGCCGCCACCGGCGTCGAGGGCCCGGATCGACGGTGGTCGCTCCCCTTCCCACACCAGGTCGGCGTAGCAGTCGTCCTCGAAGATCGCCACGCCGTACTGACTGGCCAGCGACAGCAGCGCAAGCCTGCGCTCGGTCGGCATCACCGATCCGGTAGGATTCTGAACGGTTGGAATGGTGTAGATGTACTTGGGCGTTACGCCATCGGCAGCCAGATCGGCAAGCAATGTGGCCAGATGATCGACATCGATGCCGTCATCGTCGAGCTCGACTCCGAGCCATTTGACCCCGAGCCGATCCAGCCTGCTGACCATGCCGCCATAGGTGGCCTGCTCGATAATCACGGTGTCTCCCGGCGAGAGCAGCGCGGCATTCACCAGATCCAGAGCCTGGAGCGAACCGGAGGTAACGAGCACCTCATCGGGCTGGACTGGCGTATTGGCTCGTACGCCGAGCTTGTCGCAGACGAACTGACGGAGTGGCAGGTACCCCTGAGGGGAACCTCCGAGATTGTAGGTCGCCAGGGCTCGGCCCTCACGCTGCAGCACGCTGACGGCGGCCTCAGCCAGCCCGCTAAACGGCACATTGTCGGCATCGTTGTTGCCACCGACAAAGGCAAAGTCTGGCGGGTCCTGCCACGGGACGGCCGAGGCCGGGAGGTCGGACCGGAATGCACCCAACATGTCAAAGCTCATGCGACCGAACGGTAGTCGCAGCATTTGCCAAGCGCCCATTTTGACGGGGCGTTACCGCAAGACCGCTGCGGTCGGTAATCGAACTCTGACCAGTTCTAGGAGCCAGCCCATTCGTCGTCGGCGCCGCCCTGGTATTCGGGCATTGGTTCGGAAGGGTCGCGGTGATAATCGACCGCCGTAGCACTCTGCGGCGGTTCGTTGTCGGGACGCCAGTCGGCCTGGGCTGGACCGCTGTCGGAACGTGAGCGACTGCCCGAACCGGAGCTTGCGCCGGAACCCGAGCCCTGCCCGGTGTCCTCGTCGCCTGGGGCGTAGCCGTAACACATCTGCACCCCGTCGACGTCGAACGGCTTACCGAGCGAGCCAACGACGAAACTCGACCAGTCGCCAGACTTCTTCTGCACGTCGATCTTGCCGCCCTCGGCAAGTGCTTTCTCTAGGTCCTCGATCGGGGCCATGACAGCCCACTTTTCGGTCTTGGTCTTTCTGAATCGAGGAGGAATCTTGTCAGCCATGACACCAGTATGTCGTCTCGGCCGGGCGGTTTGCGGTCTTTGGGTTCCGGTACAACTACGGTGTGGCCTATGAATCAGCCTTCCATAGCGAACCTGGTGATCGACGGGTTGCGTCGCTCTAACATCGACACCCTGTTCTGCTTGCCTGGTGTGCAGAACGATGACTTCTTCAATGCCCTAGTCGACGCCCGCGACATCACTCCCATCGTTACCCGACACGAGCAGGGAGCGGCCTATATGGCGATGGGCGCAGCCCAGGTAACCGGCAAGCCAGCAGCTTTCTGTGTCGTGCCAGGCCCCGGAGCATTGAACGCCACTGCGGCGCTGACCAGCGCCTACTGGGGCTATGGACGGGTGCTGGCCATCATCGGCCAGATCGCTACCTCGTATCAGGGTCGAGATATCGGCACGCTGCACGATCTGAACGATCAAACGTCGGTCCTGCGTCAGGTCACAAAGGAAGCGATCGCCATCAGCGACCCGGCCGACGGCGCGGCGCTGGTGCAGCGAGCCCTGGATTCGCTGCACAGCGGTGTGCCTCGACCGGTCAGCCTTGAGATCCCGGTCGACGTGTGGGGCCAAGCCGCCGACGGGATCATCTCGGCTCCGACGATCACCAACCCGAGCGTTGATGCAAGCCAGATCGAGCGTGCAGCCGAGCTGCTGAGCAACGCCAAGTGCCCTCTCATCGTCGTTGGCTCCGGAGCGTACGGCGCTTCGGAAGCGGTGGTAGAGCTGGTAGAGAAACTGCAGTGCCCGGTCACGACACGACGCCAGGGCCACGGCGTTGTTCCCACCGCCCATCCGCAGTTCCTGCCGTTGACCGCGGCATATCACCTGTGGCCCGACGTCGATGTGGTTGTCGGCATCGGCTCCAGACTGGAGTGGCCGCTCAACGTTTGGGGTGTCGACGATGAACTGTCACTGATTCAGATCAACATCGACGAGGCCGAAGTCGACCGCCATGGCATCACCGCCGTTGGGCTACACGCCGACGCCGACGAGGCCTGTCGGGCGCTAAGCGCTGCGCTCGGCTCGCTGTCCCGCCCGTCGATCGCCCAGGATGTAGCGGCGAGACGAGCAGAATACGATCAGTACACCGCCCACCTGGTTCCTCAGCGTTCCTACACCGCGGCCATCCGCGACGTTGTGCCCGACGATTGTGCCCTGGTGGAAGATGTGACTCAGATCGGCTTTGCCTGCCATCTGTTCTATGACCACCTGGCCCCCCGAAAGTTCCTGTCATCGGGAGCGGCGGGCACCCTTGGCGCCGGCACCGCGGTGGCCATTGGCGCCTCGGCGGTCTCGGAGAGCCCGGTGGTCGGCATCGTTGGCGATGGCGGGTTCATGTTCACCGCAACCGAGTTGGCGACCGCCGCCCAACACGACATCCCGTGCAACATTCTGCTGTTCAACGACGGGGCGTTCGGCAACGTACGTCGCATCCAGAAGACCCGCTTCGGAAACGATCGCACCATCGCCTCGAAGTTGGAGAACCCCGACTTCCAGATGTTTGCCGCCTCGTTCGGCGTTCGTTCCTGGAAGGTTGATTCGCCCGAGGCGCTACGGCCAGCCCTTAGCGAAGCCATCGAGCATCAGGGACCCAGCCTTGTAGAAGTGGCCGTCGATGAGATGCCAGACCCGTGGCCGTTCATGCGCCTCCCGCCGAACCGGGGCGAGAACGTCAGCTAGTCGGCACGCCCCCGCCTGGTTCCCTCGTCGCTACCAGGTGTCGACCATCGGCCGCTTTTTGCCGTCACGGGGAGCTGGCTTCGGAGCCGACTTCAAGGCCATGAGAATCCAGTGCCGGCTCTCGGCCGGGTCGATGACATCATCGATCTCGAAGTAGCTGCCGGTGTTGACCGCTTTGCCCATGTCGTAGAGGCGGGCCACCCGCTTCTCATACGCCGCAACCCGCTCGGCGGGATCTTCGATGGCTTCCAGCTCTTTGCGGTAACCCAGTTTGACGAAGCCTTCCAAGCCCATGCCACCGAACTCGCCTGTTGGCCAGGCGACGGTGAAGCTTGTGGCCTTGAACGAGCCACCGGCCATCGCTTGGGCACCCAATCCGTAGCCCTTCCTGGTAACGATGGTCATGAACGGCACATCGATGCTGGCCGCGGTGACGAACATCCTGGCGGCGTGGCGCACGGTCGCCTCGTGCTCGGCCTGGGGCCCAACCATGATCCCAGGGGTGTCACAGAGGAACAGCAGCGGAATGTCGTGGGCATCGCACAGCTGCATGAACCGTGCGCCCTTGTCCCCGGCGGTGGCGTCGATCGCACCGGCTAGGTGATGGGGGTTGTTGCCAACGATTCCGATCGGGCGGCCCTCGATCCTGGCCAGACAGGTGATAGCTCCGTGGCCCCAGTCGGGGCGCAATTCCAAGACGCTGTCGACGTCGCAGAGATTGTGGATCACCTCCCGCATGTCGTAGACCCGCTTACGATTCTCGGGAACGACGTGACGCAACGCCCGCTGGTCTGGCGCCTCCCAGTGGTCGATGCGGCCCTGGAAGTACGAAAGGTATTTCTTCGCCGCCTCGGTGGCTTCCTCCTCGTCCCGCACCAGGATGTCGATCACCCCGTTCGGCACCTGAACCTCGGTTGGGCCAACCTCTTCTGGCTTGAAGATGCCGAGTCCGCCGCCCTCGATCATGGCCGGGCCGCCGATTCCGATGTTGGAGCCCTCGGTGGCAATGATCACGTCGCAGCAGCCGAGCAGCACCGCGTTGCCTGCAAAGCAGCGGCCGTTGGTAACGCCGACGACCGGAACCAAACCGGAGAGCCCAGCAAATAGACTGAAGGCAAAACAATCGAGCCCGGATCCACCGATGCCGTCGGTGTCGCCGGGCCGTCCGCCGCCGCCTTCGGCGTAGAGAACCACCGGCAGCTTGTTGTGCTGGGCCAGTTCGAATAGCCGATCCTTTTTGCGGTGGTTTTGGCCGCCCTGGGTGCCGGCCAGCACCATGTAGTCGTACGACATCACCATGGTCTGTGCGGTGTCCTCGTCGAATAGATCACCGTTCACGCTGCCAACGCCGGCCACCATGCCGTCGCCCGAGGTGTTTTCCAACAGATCCTGAAAGTCTCGACGTTTGCGCTGGGCCGCCACCATGAGTCGGCCGTATTCGACGAACGTTCCCTCATCGACCAGCTGGGCCAGATTCTCCCTGGCGGTGCGATGGCCTCGGCCATGTCGCTTCGCCACCGCATCCGGACGGTTCTCGTCAAGTCCATATGATCGGCGGTCGAACGTCTCCTGCAGGTCAGACCTGACGAGTTCAAGGTCCATGCCTGCCGCGGCCTGCTGTCCTTCGACTTCCACGTCGGCTCGCTCAACAAAGACCAACGGGTGTCCCTCGAACACCGTGTCGCCGACCGACACCGGCACCTGGCGTACGATCCCGGTGGTCAGGGCCCGGATCTCGTGCTCCATCTTCATCGCTTCCATCACCAGCAGTTGCTGGCCCTCAGCGACCTCGTCGCCTTCGACGACGTTGACCGCAACGATCGTGCCCTGCAACGGGGCCTCGAGGGCAACGCTGCCATCGGGTCCAACCAGCGCCGAGTTTGCGGCCACCGGTGGCGGGGGCGGCGGAGCGATGGCACCATGGCCCGCAGCGCTGTCCGGGCCGTCGATCGTCCCGTGGGTCAGGACCGCCAGCGGGTCGTTGGAATCGATACGTGCGCCAGCCAAGCCCGGCGTCTGGTCGGCGGGGGCCGCGGTCGCAAAGTACCGCTGCTCGATCTGTCCCGCCGCTTCGACCAGTTCAGCGGCGTGTTCGGTTACGAACCCGGTTGTCACCTCGTTGGCCACCACCTCCGGCCTATCGAGCAGCGCCTGGAGGAAACCGATGTTGGTGGCAACGCCCTCGACTCGGAACTCGCCGAGCGCTCGTCTGGCCCGCTGCACCGCATCGGCGTAGACCTTCCCGGGAGCGTGGCCGATGACCTTGGCCAGCAGTGAGTCGAAGCCGGGGTTTGTGGTGTAGCCGACGTACCCGTAGGTGTCGGTCCGAATGCCGGGACCGGTGGGGGCCTCGAACGCTGCCAGGGTGCCGCCGCTGGGCCTCGCCGTGCCCTCGGGGGTCATCGTTTCGCTGTTGACCCGAACCTGTACCGCGTGGCCGCGAGGCGAGGGCACGTCGGCCTGGGTCAGTCCAAGTTCATCCAGGGTGGCGCCGCCGGCAACCCTGAGCTGGCTTTGCACCAGGTCGACGCCGGTGACCTCCTCGGTCACGGTGTGTTCAACCTGGAGCCGGGCATTGGTTTCGATGAACGAGATCTTGGACGGATCGTCGGCGTCGACCAAGAACTCCCACGTGCCCAGCGATCGATAGCCGACCTCGCTGGCCATGGCCACCGCTGCATCGGTGACCACCCGTCGGGTTTCGTCGTCCAAGGTAGGACTCGGCGCAACCTCGACGATCTTCTGGTTCTGCCGTTGGAGCGTGCACTCACGCTCGCCGAGATGGGCGACCTCGGCGCCGTCACCGATGATTTGCACCTCGATATGCCGTGCTCGCTCGATTAGGGATTCGAGGTAAACCGCCGGGTTGCCGAAGGCAGCGTTTGCCTCGCTTCGAGCCCGCTCCCAGGCGCCTGCCACGTCGTCTCCCGGTCGCACGGGTCGCATTCCTCGGCCGCCACCGCCGGAGACCGCCTTGATCATCATCGAACCGTTGGCCGCCAGGAAGGCCTCGGCCTCGGCCAGCGAGGTGTCGCCGGTGGTTCCGGGGGCCAGCGGCACACCGAGCTCGGCAGCCATCGCCCGGGCCTGGAGCTTGTCGCCAAAGCGAGCCAACTGGTCGACCGTCGGCCCGACAAAGGTGATGCCTGCATCTTCGCAGGCCTGGGCCAGCTCGGCGTTCTCGGCCAGGAATCCATAGCCAGGATGCAGGGCATCGCAGCCGTTGGCCAGCGCGGCATCGACAATCGCCGCCACGTCGAGATAGGCCGCGGCCCCTCGCCCGGGAAGGGTGATCGATTGGTCGGCCACCCTGGTGTGGAGCGAGCCGAGGTCGTCCTCAGGAGCGACGCCAACCGTCGCCAAGCCGAGGTCTCGCGCCGCCCTCAGTATTCGAATGGCGATCTCTGCGCGGTTCGCCACCAGCAGGTTCGTCAAGCCCATGAATCACTTGCCCCTTCGTTCGACTTGCAGTTCAACTTCTTGTTCGAATTCTCGTTAACTGCCTCCGCCGAGACGTTACTCGGAGCCCAAGGCAATCCTGAAGACGAGTTCTAGTCGCCGCTCGGGCGAGGGTGAGCAAACTCGGCTCGAATGGCCGCGCCGTGCTGATCGATAGACGGGATCGGACCAAACGATTCCCAGTCTGTTCGTACTGGCGGCGCCGGCAGTTCTGCGGTGCCGTGTTCATGTTCGAGGGCGATTCGACGGAGCTGCGGATGACGTGACAGCGCGGCCACATCGTTCACCATGGCAAAGGCGATTCGGGCCTCGGCCAGACGTTTTCGCAGGTCCTCGGTAGTCATGGTGGCGAATGCCGCAGCGACCGCGCCATCGGTCTCGGCCCGGTTGGCGACGCGTACATTGTTGGTGGCGAATCGTTCGTCATCACCCATTTCCGGTCGGCCGAGAATTTCCTTGCAGAGGATCACCCACTCGCGGTCAGACTGGATGGAGATCAGCACCACCTCGTCGTCGGCCGACGTGAAACCGCCGTACGGCGAGATCGATGGGTGGGCCAAGCCGATGCGCTCAGGCGCCTTGCCGCCGTAGTCGTGGTGCATCAGCGGCACGGTCATCCAGTCGGCCATACTCTCGAACAACGAGGTGGTCAGATGGGCACCCTCACCGGTTCGCTGGCGCCGAAACAGCGCCTGCATGATGGCCAGAGCAGCATTGGTGCCGGTGCCAACGTCAGCGATGCTGACTCCGATCCGGCCATATTCGCCAGGAGCGCCCGAGACCGACAGCAAGCCCGACTCAGCCTGGACCAGCAGGTCGTAGGCCTTCATGTCGGCGTAGGGGCCGTCCGGGCCGTAGCCGGAGATGTCGCAGACGATGAGTTCCGGACGCCTTTTCCGTAGCTCGTCTGCCCCATAGCCCAGCCGATCGATGGCACCGACGGCCAGGTTCTGCACAAACACGTCGGCGGTGGCCAGCAACTCATCCATCAGTCGGCGATCATCGTCTTTGCGTAGGTCGAGAGCGATCGATTCCTTGCCCCGGTTGGCCCAGGCGAANNGGCGAAATAGCTCGACACCCCGTTTGCCGCAACGTCGTAGCCGCGGGCGAAATCGCCCTCGGGCCGTTCGATCTTGATGACTCTGGCCCCGGCGTCGGCCAGCCTTCCGGTCGCCAGCGGCGCAGCGAGGGCCTGTTCGACTGAAACGACGGTTATGCCTTCGAGAGGACGTTCGGTCTTTTCCACCGCCACGACCCTAGTCCGCGCCTCCGAGCGGTCGTAACCCGTGAATCGTAGGAGAATCTGCGGACCACCATCGTTACCTACTAGGTAATGGAATCGTGTCGGGGATGCTGCCATGCTCGGAGAATGTCGGTAGCAGTCGAAACATTCGGTTCCAGCCTGCGTTGGTGGCGCACCACCCGCCGATTCAGCCAACTCCAGTTGGCAAACGAGGCCGAGGTCTCAAGCCGCCACATCAGCTTTCTTGAAACCGGCAGAGCCCAGCCAAGCAGAGAAATGGTTATCCACCTGGCGACCGTGCTCGATCTGTCGCTGCGGGATCGCAACCAGCTGCTACACGGCGCGGGATTCGCGCCGGCCTACAGCCACAACGACATGGACTCGCCCGATCTCGACGATGTGCGGCAGGTGATCGTGGAACTTCTCGCTGCCCACTCGCCGAACCCGGCGGTGGTTGTGGACCGACGCGGCGATGTGATGGAGGCCAACGCTGCGGCATTTCATCTGATTGGCGCCACCATCGTCGCCGATAGCCAGGCACTGCTGCCGACCATCAACATCAACCGGCTGTCTCTGCATCCCGATGGCGTAAAGGCTCGTAGTGCCGACTGGCCCAACGTGGCGGGGAACCTGCTGCAACGCCTAGAACGAGAGGTCGCTCATCGCCCGGCGGACCAGGAGCTCGGCGAACTGCTAGCCGAGATGCTGACTTACCCCGACGTGGCGGAACTGCGACGGACGACCATGCTGCCAACCGGCGCCGACCTGTTGGTTCCGCTCGAGCTCGAGACCTTCGATGGCCAGCGTCTGCGATTGCTCTCTACCGTGGCCACGATCGGCGCACCATACGATGTGACGCTCGACGAGCTGCGCCTCGAAACCTTCTTCGCTGTCGACGACGCGACCCGAGCGGTGCTGGCGTCGTGGGACGAGGACTAGATCTTCTCCCCCGCACACACGGTCATAGGCAGCTGATGATCTGTAGCTGCTTCCTGCTGATTCCCTGCGTTCGATTTGCAATCGAACATACGTTCGATAGAATGTAGGAGACCGACGAGCCCCTGGTTCGTCGGTGGTAGGGAGGCCGGGGCAAGGGAACCAGGTCGACTCCAACCTCCATTCGTGCGGCACCCGGCGGTCCGACTCCGCCATCGGGCCACCGGGATCGGATGGAGACGGGTCGACCTGGTTTGGTATCGGCGCTGCCGTCAGGTCAGGCAGCCTGCCTCAGCCAGCTTTGGCGGTGCGGAGCGGGAGGGCACACAGGGTGGTCACGAGACCTGCTGCGAACACCAGCCACCACACCCGGTCGAACCCGGCCAGCACATCATCTGGATCAACAGATGTTCCCAGAAGGGCGATGGTGGCTGCGACTCCGAACGATCCGCCGAACTGGCGCACAGCCTGAGTTGTGGCCCCACCAACACCGACTCGGTCCGTCGGCAGCGCCTGAGCTGCTGCGCTCGTGACCTGCGGGAAGACCAGGGGAATGGCGATGGCCACCAGCGCCAGCGGAATGACGAAGTCGACAAGGTAGTCAACATCGGCAGTGAGGAACCAGACCCGGAAGATACCACTGGCGGCGAATAGAAGTCCGCCGATAATGACCAGCGGTCGCTGCCCGACCTGTCCGCCGAGCTTGCCAAGCCGCGGGGCTAGAAGAGCGGCGACCAGCGGGCCCGGTGCCACAGCGAAGCCGGCCTTCAGAATGGACCAGTCCCATACGTTTACCAGGAACAGGATCAGGCCGAAGAACATCGCAGAGAAGCCGGTGGAGAAAGCGAACATGGCCAGGTTCCCCCAGCGAAAGTTCCGCAGGTCGAATAGCTCGAGGTCAAGGGTCGGCGACTCGGTCCGCCGTTGATGGGCGACGAATATCGCCAGCAGAGCCAGACCAGCGCCGAGGACCAGCACGGTTTGTGTGCTCAGCCAGCCGACGGCATCGGACTCGACAACGCCGTACGACAACGAACCGGCGGCCAGAGCGATAAGCGCGATGCCAACGGGCGACGGAATTCGCACCGAGGGGTTCCTGGATTCGGTGAGGAAACGTCGACCGGCAACGATGGTGACAATGCCGATCGGAATGTTGAGATAGAAAGCCCAGCGCCAGCCGAGGGCGTCGACTATCAGCGCTCCGAGCGATGGGCCGAGCGCAGCTGAGAAGGCACCGATCGCACCCCAAATCGCCACCACCTGTGGCAGTCGTTCACGGGGATAGGCCGCCATAACCAGGGCCAGCGAAGCTGGGATCAGAACCGCGGCGCCTGCGCCCTGAAAGACCCGAGCGGCGATGAGTAGCGCCACGCTCGGCGCCAATCCGCAGGCCACCGAGGCGATGGTGAACAGGGCCGACCCGGACAGAAAGGCCCGTCGATGGCCGAGCAGATCGGCCAGCTTGCCTGCCGGAATCAGCAGCGCAGCGAAGGTGATGGTGTAACCGTTCAGCACCCACGACAGCGTCGAGGCCGAGGCGTCTCCGAAGGTGCTGGTGATGTCCGGGAACGCAACAAAGAGAATCGTCGTGTCGAGATAGGTGGCAAGAGCGGCGAGGGCGGCGATGGACAGCACCAGTCGCCCCGCTCGCTCGTCGAAGGTGACCGCGGCGGCGGGCGATTGGCTTTCTGTCATAGCTAGTTGCGAGGCTCCCGGGGAAGTCCGAGCACCCGCTCGCCAAGGATATTGCGCATCACGTTGGAGGTCCCGCCCATGATGGTGTAGCCGGGGGCGTAGAGCAGGCCCTTGGCTAGGTCTTCGTCGAACAGCATTGCTTCTGCCCCAAAGGTGCGAGCGACGAACTCGGCAACCCGCCACTCGTGCTCGGTGCAGAAACACTTGGTAGCCGCACTGAAGCCAGCCGGTGCCTGCTTGAGTACCTCGCGGTAGACCAGCAATCGGCCGACCCGATAGCCGGTTTCGAGACTGGCCACCTCTTGGCGGACCACCGGATCGTCGAGGTCGGCTCGTTCCAGGGCCATCTCATAGAGGGCCCGATTGGAGACCAGTCGATCGATGCCTCCCCGCTCATGCTCCAACTGGCGCATCGTCTGTTTGAAGGCGTCACCCTCGACACCGACCAGGTTTTCGATCGGCACCCGCACGTCGGTGAAATACACCTCGCAGAAGTGCCGGTTGGTGGTCATGTCGGTGATCGGTCGAACCTCGATGCCTGGGCTATCCATCGGCACGATGATCTCTGAGATGCCGCGGTGGGGTGGCCCCTCGGTGGTCGTCCGGCAGATCAGGTAGCAGTAGTCGGCCACCTCGCCGAAGCTGGTCCAGATCTTCTGACCGTTGATCACCCATGAGTCGCCGTCTCTGGTAGCTGAAGTGCCAAGCGACGCCAGGTCGGACCCCGCGTCGGGCTCACTCATGCCGATGCACCATGTCGACTCACCGGTCAGCATCGCTGGCAGATATTCGGCCTTCTGGTCTTCGGTGCCGTAAGCGATAAGGGTTGGCCCCATCTGGCGGTCGGCGAACCACATGGCGGCGATCGGAGCTCCAGCGCCGATCATTTCCTCGGCCACGATGACCCGCTCGATTGGCGGGCGATCGCCACCGCCGTACTTCTTTGGCCAGCCCATGCCGATCCAGCCCTCTTGCGACATGACCTGGGCGAACTCTTTGGAGTAGCCGTTGATCCAGCTGTCGTTGTGCCGACCGAACTTGGCCACGCCATCGGCGGCCACGTCTCGGGCCCGCTTCTGTAGGGTTTCCAGTTCCGGGTCGAGGGTGAAGTTGAGCATGGGTCCCATTGTCGCCGCTGCGCCGGACTTTGTGCTACTTCAGCGCGGTAGGAATCTGTTTGCGAATCTGCTCGGGAATCCGATTGCCGGCTCCCTCCACCACTCCCCTGGGTTGGCTTACCCAACGCTGCGTTCGGAAGGGAGAAACAGACGGCTAGGCTCCGTGCGATGGATACCTCTGAACGTCCTACCATCACCGTGCCAGAAGGCGACGCGCCGAGCGACTTGCACATCGAAGACCACGTCGTCGGCGACGGCGGCGAAGCGGTCGCCGGGGTTCAAGCCAACGTTGACTATGTCGGCGTCAGCTGGAGCACCGGAGCCGAATTCGATGCCTCCTGGAACCGGGGTCAGCCGCTGTCGTTTACCATTGGCGCCGGCCAGGTCATCTCCGGGTGGGACCAGGGCGTTGCAGGGATGAAGGTCGGCGGCCGCCGCACCATCACGATCCCGCCAAACCTGGGTTACGGAGCAGCCGGAGCCGGTGGCGTGATCGGCCCCAATGAGACGCTGATCTTCACCGTCGATCTCCGCTCGATCGGCTAGGCGCTACCTGGCCTTCGGCCGGTTGCCGATATAGCGAGCCTTCGGTCGGAAGCGCAGAGCTTTCTCTTCATACTCTTCCATGGCGTGGGCCAACCAGCCCGCGGTTCTGGCGATGGCGAAAATCGCCTCACCAGCATCAGCCGGTAGTCCGGCCAGGTATGACAGGGCCCCGATCGCCAGGTCAACGTTTGGCATGGCGCCACTTCGTTCGCCGACCACATCTCGGACCCGGAACACCGTCTGCAGGCGAGGATCATCACTCCAGGCTTCGATAATCTGGCTCATCAACGCGCCGTAGCGAGGGTCCTGGGCCTGATACACGGCGTGGCCGAACCCTGGCAGCGAACCCCGGCGTTGGGCTTCGCCGACGGCGGCGGCAGCATCGCCCTGGGCCTCGGCCGCAAGGTACAGGCCGTGAACTGCTCCGCTGGCCGCCCCGTGCAGCGGACCACCCAGCACTCCAAGCCCGGCGGCGATCACCGAGTAGGGGTCGGCTCGAACCGAAGCGGCAATTCTGGCGGCGAAGGTTGAACTGGCGAGGCCATGGTCGGCCATCAGAGCCAGCGCCACATCGATTGAGCGCCGCTGGGCCGGTCGCCAGGAGGTCGAAGAGAGGCGTGCCAGCAGCAGCCCTCCAAGCGACTGCACCTCGGAAGGTTGATCGATTGGGCCGCCGCCGATGCCATTGGACATGGCGACGATGGCACGACGCCCGGCGGCCCGCACGCTCTTGGAACTGAGATCGTGACGGAGCGGGTCGGCGCTCGACTCGTGAGCCACGATCACCCGCAGCTGGTCGAGCAGCGTCAACTGGGTGGGAGCTGCCTGGCGAGTTTTCTCCCTGCTGGAAACTGCATCGGGTGTTGGCCACTGTTCGTCGGCGGGACTGTCCCACAGCAGGTCGGCGACTTCGGTGAATCCGGCACCAGCGTCGATCAGATCGACGAGGTCTTGCCCACGAATGAGTAGGCCGTCGTCAGAAACCCTGGTCAGCCGGGTTGCCAGCATCGTTCGCATTTCGCCATCGGTGTCCGGCCTGCGGCCGAGCCGTAGCGCTTCGACCTCGGAGCGGTCGAAGCGGCTGGTCCGTCCGTCCATCGCCATTTGGCGATGCAGGATGCCCCGACTCACATACGCATAGATCGTCTGCCGCTTGACGCCAAGCAGCTGCGCCACCTCAGCAGTGGTCAAACCGGTCTCTTCGATCGGGTCGGAGCCGATTGCGGCCGCTGCGGCCTGTGGTGGGCTGTCGGCCTGGGAATCTTGCACGGTCCGGTCTCCCCTTTTCTCCACTGGCACTTTTGGCTGATGTTGACTTAG
This sequence comes from Acidimicrobiales bacterium, assembly GCA_050633745.1. Lineage (GTDB taxonomy): Bacteria > Actinomycetota > Acidimicrobiia > Acidimicrobiales > SZUA-35 > JAHELU01. Next base: position 6,822 of record JBOEHD010000100.1, on the reverse strand, counting down.
TCAACGTTGATGTTGATCAACATTGACGATATCAATCTTGTCGCTGCGAGTCCAACCGATCATCGTGATGGTATGAACAACACCACGACAGACGAGATGATCGCCCCTCCCGGCCTCAAGGGGCTGGTGGTTGCCGACACCACCATCGGCAGTGTGCGAGGTAGCGAGGGCTTCTATCACTATCGCAACTACGACGCGATCGAGATTGCCAGGCATCAAACCTTCGAGGGAGCAGCTCATCTGCTGATCGACGGTTCGCTGCCATCGGCAGCCGAAGAATCGCTGCTGCGGGCCGAGCTGGCAGGGGCCCGCAGAGTCGACCCCAAACTGTTTAAAGTCATGGAACCATTCGCCGGTCCTGGCGCCGGGCTGACCCCGACGGCCGGCCTGCGAGCCGCCCTGGCATTGATCGTCGATGACACCCCGACGATCGACCTGTCGGCCGCGGAACGGCGCACCGTGGCTGTGGCGGCTGCCGGAGCGGTGCCAACCGTCTTGGCCGGGCTGCATCGTATGGCGAACGGTGAGATGCCGTTAGACGCCGACCCCGGTCTTGGCCACGCCTCAGACTTTATTCGCCTGGTCACCGGGGCCACACCAAGCCCCCGGATGGCACGGGCGGTCGAGACATACCTGCTGCTCACCGCCGATCACGGGTTCAACGCCTCGACCTTCACCACTCGGGTTGTGACCAGCACCGGGGCCGGGGTCAGCAGCATCCTCGGTGCAGCTGTTGGCGCTCTCTCGGGGCCGCTGCATGGCGGCGCCCCAAGTCGAGTGCTCGACATGCTCGATGCCATCGGCGAACCGTCGAATGCCGAACAGTGGGTGCGGACCGAACTCGACGCTGGCAACAAGCTGATGGGGTTTGGCCACGCGGTCTATCGAGCCGACGACCCTCGGTCTGAGCTGCTGAAGGAGATTGCCGTAGGCCTGGGTGGAGAACTGGTCGAACGGGCCATCGAAATCGAAGAGCGCATTCTACGACTGCTTGCCGACTGGAAACCCGACGCCGACATCGTGACCAACGTGGAGTACTACGCCGCCGTTGTGCTCCACCTGGCTGGTCTACCGCAGGAGATGTTCACCCCGGCGTTCACCACCAGTCGAGTGGTTGGTTGGGTTGCCCATCTGCTGGAGCAGGCGGCTAACAACAAGATTATGCGGCCAAAGGCTCGCTACGTCGGCCTGGAACCGGCCCGAACATCGGGCACGGTTTGAGCTCGTAATACCAACAGCCGTCGCGTTTGTCCCGAGCCCCACTGGGCGAGCGTGTCGGCTGTGAAGCTCGGCCCCGAATGCAGCTGACCGAACTGAGGAAACACCACGATGCGGTCGGCTTCCGCTTCAGCGGCGGCCATGGATTGGTCGGCGAACCGGTCGAAAGTTTCTGGGCTTACCTCAAGCGGAAGCCCGGATCGGACCGGACCGCAGGGCACCGGTTCGGTGGCGATGCGAGGACCGCCGTGGCTGGCGGCTATGGCAACCAGGCCAATGCCGTCACCCTCGACGTACTGGTCGTCGTCGAAGTGTGGGGTGTCGGTCACCTCGCCAAGTGGCGTCAGAGACGCCGTCAGGTATGCGGCACCGGCGAGGCGGACCTCAAGTGAGGCCATGGCATCGATCACCCGGCGACTCATTTCTTGCACCGCAGGCAGCCAGGCATCGATCAGTGCTTGATCGCTACCGGTGCCGGTGCACGACCCGTCCTGGTCGATCACGAAGGTCTCGATAATCGGTTCCGAAGCCGCGTGATCAACTGCGATCGGGGCGATCGGGAACGCGTCGGGCAGGTACGCTCCCCCGAATTGGTGGATGGCGGTGGCCTGGCGGCCGGCAACGTCGACCGTTGTTTGAAGCTCGGCCTTGCTGAGTCGTAGGTAGCGGGCGTCGGCCTCAGAAATCGAGCGCAACCGGACAGCCTCCACTCTCGGCGCTTTCAGATGCGGCATCGAGTACCCGCTGCACTGCCAAACCTTCGCTGAAACTCGGTTCGATTGTTCGGCCGGCGGAGACGGCGGAGATCCATCCCCTGGTCATCGAATCGGTTGTGCGGAACACGTCGCGATAGGTGTTGTGTACGGTGTCGCGTCGCACGCCGTTCCAGATCTCGTCTGGTATCGGCAGTGGCTTGGCTCCACCCTCTTCGCCTCGCTTTACGCCGCGAACGTCCTGGATCGTGTCCCAGTCGCAGTGGGCGTAGATCGTTCCCTCATCGCCGTGGATCTCCAGGTGATGGGTTTGGCCGAAGGAGGTGCCTTCCCAACAGACCGCGCTGGTTTGCAGTAGGCCGTAGGCCCCGGAGCGATAGCGCACGGTCATGGCCACGCTGTCCTCCAGCGGTTCGTATGGCTCGCCATCGGGGCGTGGACCACGCTCGATGAACGTCGATGAAACCGCGGAGATAGACGTCTCGACATCGTCGAGCAACCAACGAGCGAGGTGGATCCAGTGCGAGCCAAGATCGCCGATGATGCCGGTGCCTGCGATCTCCGGATCGAACCGCCAGGAATAGTCGGTGTCGAAACCAAAGTCGGTGTAGTAGCGGAGGTTTATGTGTAGCGGGCGACCGACGTAACCGTCGGCGACGAGCTGGCGAACCCAGCGGTTGACCGGCATGTAGTGATAGGTGAACGGCACCATGGTGATGGCCGATGAGTCGGCTGCGCTCTCAGCCATGGCCGTGGCCTGGGCGACGTTGAGCCCAAGCGGTTTTTCACACAGCACATGTAGCCCGGCGGCCAGAGCGGCCTGTGCCAGATCGTGGTGGGTGTCGTTTGAGGTGGCGATGACAACCGCGTCGAGCTCGACCGAATTCAACATCTCAGCAGGGTCGGTGAACCAATGCTCGACACCCCAGGTGTTTGCGAAGGCCTTGGCGGTCGAGTCCCTGCGGCCACAGACAGCTACGACCTCGGCTTCGGGGTGCGCTTGGAGCGCCGGCATGTACATCGAGTCGGCCCACCAGCTGGTCCCGAAAACGCCGATTCGTACGGTCATGGATTCCTCTTCATGGGGGATGTGTCGCCGTGGGTATGGGTATTCATTCGGCCCGGCTTCGAGCCTGGCTTGCGAGAGCTTCGGTTAGCTGGGCGACCGGCCAGCGCTCATCGAGGGCCCGTCTGGCTAGATCGGCCTGAGAGTCCGGAGCCAAGCCCGACGTTGGTTGATCGACGTCAAGACTGGCGGGGAAGGGATAACCCTCCGCCGCGGCGGCGATGGCCCGATGTAGATCGCTCGCGGGCACGCCGGCATCAAGCCGCTCTAGAAGAAGGGGGTGCAGCGCCGTCGACATGGCCCGGCGGTTGATCTTCTCCATGGCTCTACCCATGGCCGAGGAAATCTGGAGCAGGTTTGCTATGCGCCGTATGTCGGTGGTCTGGTTGGTTCCCGCGGCATGAAAGAGCGCAGGGTTGAAGAACACCAGATCGCCCTTTTCGAGTGGCAGCTGCACTCGGTGTTCAGCGAAGTAGTCGATGAACTCCGGGAGTCGCCACGCCAGGTAGCCGGGCTCGTACTTCTGCGAGTTTGGTAGGTAGAGGGTCGGACCGGTCTCCACTGGCATATCGCAATGAGCCACCGCACCCTGCAACGTCAGCAGCGGAGACAGCCGATGAATGTGGCTCGGGAAACGCTCAGCCTGTTCGTTCGTCATGAATCCCAGGTGGTAGTCACGATGGGGCTGCTGAGCTTGGCCGCCAGGGTTGACCACATTGACCTGTGATGTCACCTGATAGTCGGGCCCGAGCCAAGCCTCGCAGGCCAGGGCGATCATGTCGTTGCTGTAGTAATCGATGAAGGCACCGGGGTTGCGCAGCGCCAACTTCTCTAGCGCGTTCCATACCCGGTCGTTGGCCCCCGGCTTGGCGAAGTGATCGCCACTGGCAAGGCCTGAGGCTTTCTCGTCTTCGATGATGCCGTAGAACTCGTCGTTAACACGGTCGATCGCTTCGCTGCTCACCGCACCCTTCAAAACGATGATGCCTGGCCCGTTCAGAAGCGCCTCGGCCAACTCTCGACGGATCGAGTCGACGACGGTGTCGTTTCCGTCCCGGGGGGTGTTGTCTCTGTCCCGGTCGGACTCGGCGGCGATAGCGGAGCGCAGCTCGTCGCTGTGATAGACCGCAACCCGGTCGACGACGGCTGCGGCGTGTGGGAAGTCGGTGGCTTCGGTCGGCCGTTCGACGATCTCGATGAACTCATCGAGTCGGCAGGCGTCAGCACGCAGCCAAGCGGTCGGCACGACATTTGAGGCCGTCGGTAAGGCGTCTGACGTCGTCGGCGCGATATTGGAGGCTGCGGATGGTGACATCTCTGCAGGATAGCAACCGACAACTGGTCGCCCGGGCGAGTAATGGCGAACCGAGGTGTGGGTCTGGCTAGGCGCTGGCCTTGCGGGCCCGAACCTTCATTTCGACGAAGCCAGCGGCGGTTGTCAGCACTCCTGAACCAAGGGCAAACATCGTTTTTGCGCTGGTCACTGGGCGTCGCGGTAGCCGGGCCGCTGCTTTGAAGAAGGCCTTCGGAAGGACTGAGGTGACATAGGAGCGTTCAGACGACAGTCCGTCGTCGGAGCCGACCAGGCCAACCACGTAGGCTTTCGAGTTGCCCTCGGCCCGACAGCGGTCGAAGAAGTACTGCCACGTCGTGCGCTGCGCTGGTACACGGTGGTGAATTCGGGCTGCTGGCTCGAGCAGAATCTTGGCCGTTGAGTCGGCCTGCCGGAGCCGAATACAAAGCTCTGTTTCCTCGCACCCAAGGGGGCGAGAGGCGGTGCGTCCCAAGCCGACCTCGAACCCGCCGAGAGCGAGTACTGGGCGCCTACGAAAGGCCATGTTGCAGCCGATGACGTTGCGAACTTCTGCTAGCTGTTCCGGGAGTCCACGATGGCTGCAGCCGACCACCCAGTTGTATTCGGGGGGAAACCAATCGGGAGCGGCGGTATCCCAGGCGGGAATAGCTCGACCGCCAACGGCAACGACGTGGTCATCGGCGAATGGCGCCATCAGCGCCTCCAGCCAGCCGGGCTCGGCGGTGGCGTCATCGTCGAGGTAGGCCACCACATCGGAGGTCGCTAGCTCGGTGCCGGTATTGCGGGCGCCGGACAGTCCCTTGGCCTGGGTATTCGGCACAACCTTGGCGTCGAGTTCGGCGACCGCGTTAAGCAACTCTTCATTGTGATCGATGACCAGAATCACTTCGTCGGCCGTCAAACTCTGGGCGGCGACCGAGCGCACTGCTGCGCCGATGTCGTCAAGACGATCCATGGTGTGGGCGCAGATAACTACGGCCACGGTGAGGGCGGGCTTGGCGGCGCTGGACTCCGAGGAAGACCCGCTAGGAGATTCGGTATTCATATCTGTTACATAGGGTATTGGGCACGGCGGCACTCAGGCGCCCGGCTGGGTATGGTCACCTGCCGATGCCTGAGCGGCCGAACAATCCCCTAGCTTTCGAGCTGGATTAGTACCACTTGCCCTTGGCGAAACCGCCAAAGCCGATCAGGCCGACGAGCATGATAATGAAGCCCATCCAGTTGTAACCGCCGATGATCGGCGACCAGAGGATAAGACCGAGAGCAGTAATGATGGCGCCCAAGCCGAAACCGGCAATCTTCATGTCTTTCATAGCGAAACCCTTTGGTTCGGTATTTCTGAGCGCCCGAACTGAGTCGCCCCGTCTACTCCTATCAGCTGGTTAGACAACGTCCAACGGGGACTCCAAACCGCAGCAATTGACTATCAGGCCAATTTTCGACCGGTTTTGGGCCCAATCGCAGCGCTCCAGCTGGTTCACTTCTCAAATGGCAGAACTTAAGCTCGTCGGTGTAGTCGGTAGTTTGCGAGGTGGGTCGGCCAATGGCGCAACAGCCAGAGCGGCAGCCTCCATCATTGAGGTTTCGGGCCAGAAGGGCCCCGATGAAGGGCGCTCGCTGTCGCTGTTCGACGTGAGCGAAGTGCCCTTCTACAACGGCGATGTGGAGGCGGTCGCGCTGCCTGCCGCAGTGGAACAGCTCAACGCCGTGGTCGCATCCAGCCAGGGGCTGATCCTGTTCTCACCTGAGTACAACGGCTCGTTCCCCGCAGTGAGTAAAAACGTGATCGATTGGTTGTCGCGACCCCCGAAAGCTTGGCAGGCCAAGGCCATCACGATGATCTCGACCACCCCCGGACCGAGAGCCGGCCTGGGGGTTCGAGAACACTTCAGCAGCATCATGGCCCACCAGCCGGTGCGCCTGTTCGACACGTTCGGAATAGGCGGCTACGGCGACAAGCTCGACGACACCCGCGAGCTGACCGACCCAGCCACGCTCAGCGAGTTGGCGCAATTCCTAGAAGGCTTCGCCGCCTTCTGTTCGCAGGACGCGCTATAGCTCTGGCCGCCGAATAGTGCTCGGGGTCTACACCACCCCGTCGGCCTTGAAGGCAACGCCGCCTAGAACCGTGCCCCATACCCCGATGTCCTTAATCAGCATCGGGTCGACGGCTAGCGGGTCGTCATCGAGGATGGCGAAGTCGGCCTGCTTACCTGCCTCGATGCTGCCAACCTCGTGGTCCATCTTGATCTGATGAGCGGCTCCCAAGGTGATGGCGTGCAGCGCGTCGTAGGCCGGGATGCGTTCCTCCTCACCGAGAACTTCGCCTGAGGCGGTCACTCGGTTCACTGCGCACCAGGCGGTGTGTAGATGCCCGAGCGGTGTTACCGGTGCATCGGAGTGAATCGAGAACGAAACACCTTCCCGCATGGCCGTGGCACAGGCGTCCATGCCCCGGGCTCGTTCGGGCCCGACGGTGAAGTCGCGGTGCTGATCGCCCCAGTAGA
>JBOEHD010000099.1:0-25090 GCA_050633745.1 Acidimicrobiales bacterium | reverse complement strand
ACGGTGTCACGATCGGAACCACCGCTCAGACGTGGGCGCAGATCGGCCCCGCCGCCTCCGTTGCGACCGCGACGGACGCCATCGCTGGCGTGTCCGAGCTTGCCACCGACGCTGAGGCGATCGCTGGTACCGACACTTCCCGGAACATCACCCCCGCCAACCTCGCTGCGGTCCTGGGCGACAAGTCCGGCACCGCCCTGTTCGGCGACGGCGCTGCGACCACCGGAACGATCGCTCACGGTGTCACCGGTCTCGCCGCCACCGACGACCTGATCATCCAGGTCACCGTCGAAGCCACCGGCCTTGAGGTCGAAATCGACGTATCGAACGACCAGACCAACATCACCTGGACCGCTGTTGCGGCCCCGGCGTTGAACGCCTATCGGGCGACCTGGTACTCGGTCGCCTGATCCCTGTCCCTGCTGATCTGACGAAGGGAGGCGCCGGCTCGTGCCACGCACATTTAACACGCATGTAGAGGCCGAGACCGGTGCCGAACTTCGGGGCTGGGGCTACCGCAAGGTCGCCGACGCTGCTGCCCTCGCTGCACTCGCCGATCAGGTCGTTGGCGAGCGGGTAACCCAGTCCGACATCGGCGTTACTTGGGAGTGGAACGGGGCGAACTGGCGGCCCCAGTCTGACTACGTTGATGCCAGCGGCGGCGTTTGGGAGTACCGAGTTGATACTAACGGCGCCTTGCATCGCTGGTTCCGAGGTCAGCCGCCAATAGTTCTGAGCGGTGCGTCCGGCATTGACATTGTTTCCTCTGCAGTGCAAGTCCCCCAAGTCGACTTCTCTGCCTATTTCCTGGTCTTGGCGCCTGACTACTCCACGGGAGCGAGCCAAGGCCTCGGCGGCCAGTACATCACCGGCACTGGTGACCGAGCCTGGTCGGCTCGCATTGACTTCAATGGAACCGTCACTATGTTCGCGTCGAGCGACGGTGCGACCGTGACCAGTCAAACGACGCCGACCAGCATCTACGGAGCCAACGGTCTGGATGGGCGCAAGGTCGCTGTCCGGCTGGACTTCCGCCATCTGGGCGCCACGCTTGAGGTGGACGTCTTTGCGGGGCCTCAGGTCCACTCGATTCTCGGCCACACCCAGGCCCCCCCCTGGGCGCCACTGGGGACCCTCGCCTTCGCGTTCGCAAACCTCCACAACGCAGTCGTCCCGTTCCACATTGGCTCCCGCTTTCGAGTCGGAACCGGGGTGGGCGACGGTCGGGAATGCCTGGCAGGGACCGTTGAGGCTGCCCGGATCACCACTGGGGCAACAGTCCAAGCCCGATTCCCCAACCCGGCAGCCGGCGAGACCTGGACGACAACCGGCACCAACCTCGCGGCACCAGTCGAGTTCGAAGACCCGGCCCCCTCAACGGGCGGATCAACTGCGGCAATTGGGTCGTTCGTCGGCGACGGGATCGCCACCACGTTCACCGTGACCCACAACTTGGACTCAACCCACCCATCATCCGTTTCCGTGATCGAAGACGCCACCTTAGCGTACGCACCTTCTCTCGGACCGGCCGTCACTATCATCGACAACAACTCCCTATCAGTCGAGTTTGGAACGCCGCCAGCAAACCTGGCGACTTACTCGTGGAAGGTGGTTGCCTGATGCCTTCGACCAGTGGATCTAGCTTCCGGCGATCGCACCCAGACTTCGTGTCCGAGTTCGATACGGTGGTCCGAGAGAACATTGCGGGCGCTTTCTCCCTGGACGTTTCTGGTCACGGTGCCGCCGAGCTGACATTGACCGGTGATGCCTCGCTGACGTTGACGGGATGGGATGCCGACACCACCCTCTACCAGCGACTCAGAGTCCAGATAGTCCAGGACGGCACGGGGGGCCACTCCTTCGACTGGGCCAACACCAACGGTCACTGGACGGAGTTTCCTGCCGACTCGGCGCTTCTCGACTCTCAGCCAGGCGACACCTCGCTCCAGTTCTATGCCATCACGACCGACGGCGGCGCGACGGTGTGGCTGGAGCCAATAGGCCTCGCTTACACCATGGGGTGCCTCTATGCGCAAACCGTGGAGGCTGACATACCAGCCACTAGCGCTGGCGGGTCTGCCCTTGTTGGACACTCCTTTGCGATCGTCGGTTCTGTCGACTTGATCCGGCAGTCGGATAATCGTCGCGTGGCTGCCGACTGGCGCCATGTCGCCTCCGAGCCGTCTTCTGATGTCGAGATCGACTTCTCCTTTGCGGTGGCTGCCGGGGACTACAAAGTCAGGATGACCGGGCAGTCTTCGACCCCGTGTGTGCTCTCGGTCTCGTCGTCCCCCTGGGTGTCGCTCGTGCTCTCGACGGATGCAGCCCTTTCGCTGAGCCCAAGGCTCGACTTCATCGGTGCGACCGGCGACGTTCAGTGGCTGTGGGGCGATGGCTCTACACCCGAAGATGTGACCAGTGGGGCGGAGCAGACCCACACCTATGGCGCTGCATACTCGGGGAACGTGACGCTCCGGCACCGGCCTGGCGTGACCATCACTCGGTTCGACTCCCCGTCAGACCGGTGGAACTTCAACACCTCAACGATCGCCGCACTGACCGGGCTGACCTATCTGCGCCTCGACGGAACCCAGGTGAGTGGGGACGTCGGAGCGTGGGCCGGATTGACTGGCCTGACGTACCTCAATGCCTCCAGTACCAGCGTTTCGGGCAACGTTGGCCAACTGGCGACTTTGACGGGCCTGACGGAGCTCTGGCTTTCCGCTTCCTCGGTCGACGGCGACATCGGCCAGTTGACGACTATGTCTGCGCTGGACAGTCTGTACCTGAACAGCACCTCCGCGTCTGGCGATGTCGGCTCGCTCGCCGCCATACCTGGGATTGGCACCATCCAGTTGTCAGACTCGTCGGCCAGTGGTGATGTAGCCCCCCTTGCTGCGATCACTGGGCTCCGGTCGTTCCGGGTCAATAACACAGCGGTGAACGGCGATGTCGTTGCGTTCAATGGCATGACGACCCTTGTCGCTGTCCAGGCTCAGAACACTGGAATCACTGGGAATATCGACTCGTTCAATACGAACACACTGTTGAGCATTCTCGAAGTGAACAACACAGCGATAGCGGGTTCGGTCAGCCTGCTTAACACCCTCGGGAGCCTGACCATCTTCCGAGCCAACAACACCTCAGTGACCGGTGACCCCAGTGTTGTTTCGACCGCCTCGGCCGCGACGCTCACAACATTCGTCTACCTGTTTGTGGGGGTCCTCCCGACTGGCCCCCAGCTCGACCAGGTCATCACCGACTTGGCGGGAGCGGCCAGCATCAACGGCACGTTGTCGATTGCTGGCACAAACCCGCCAATCACCAACACGGCAGGCGTGACCACCCTCCAGGGTCGCGGCTGGACCGTGGCTACGAACTAGGACGATCATGGTTGGCCCGATCACATCCTCGACATCCTTCCTGGATCGAATCGACGTTCGCGAGTTCGGGGCTCGGCGGGGCATCGATTCGACCACCGAGATCCAGGCAGCAGTAGGCGCAGCGACCGAAGGGCAGGAGGTCTACTTCCCTGCGACGGTCGGGACCGGGAACTGGCTGACCTCCCGGATCGATCTCACCGGCTCTGGCGCCTCGATCCGGGGGGCAGGCGATTCGACAACCATCGAACAGGTGCCAGGAGCCGGTGCGCCCCTGCTCGACATTTCTGGTGCTCGTGCTGTTTCGTTCGGGATTGGGAAACGTCGGTTCGGGGACTTCAAACTTCTCGGTTCTGGCGGGACGAATGTTGCTGAGCATGGAATTTACCTCAACGGTGATGACGGTATGCACCTTCAGAACATTTCGGCGGAAAACTTTGCCGGGTCAGGGCTGAGAGTTGAAGGGTCGGCTCACTTCAACGTGTTCGAGAACATGGCGTTCGGGAGACCGACAACGGGCGATTCGGACGACACCCCCTACATCCATACAACGGGCGCTTTCAACGGCAACCAGATGTACAACATTGGTTTGCGGGCGTTGACGTCTGACCCCGATCCGTTGCACTGCATTGTCATGGAAGACGACGGGACTTCGTCGCCGTATTCGAACAACTTGTACGGCTGGTGGATCGAGTTCCTCCGCATCAAGGAAGGCGGCTCGATTTTCCTCGGCCGTTCGTTGAACGCGTGCAATATCGAGATCCCGATGATGCACGACTCGACGGCTGACCCCGCAGCCCCGGTCGACGTTTGTGTCGCTCGATTGACGGTGGGCGGCGCCCAAGACCTGGGCGGAAACTTTCTCTGGGGGCAGACGTGGGGTAATTCCCAGGCATCGAACGCAATCCCGTTTGGGGTAGTGCTGGCCCAGTCGCGGAACCGGGTGACCGGAGTCCTTGGCTTCAACCAGGCCGGCGTCCGACTCGACGCTGGAGTCAACTATTCGCATGTGCAGATTGGCGGGAGGGTTTCCGGCGTTCTCCAACCAGGCATTGTGGACAATTCCGGGACCACGACAAATACGCTCCTCGATGACTTTGGGTCGTGGAAGTTTGCAGCCCACACGTCCGTGCCATGGAAAAACGCAACGGCGCGGACCATCCACAACCACACTTCTGGCGGCGCAGCGACATTCGTAGCCGGGGACAAGGCGACCTTCACCGAACTTCGCGCCGACAACAATGGTGCTGGCGACATCTCCCTCGACGGCGCAACATCAGGTATCGTCCTCGCGGCTGACACCGGGGAGTACGAGATCTCGATCTGGGCCGACACCGAGGCCCCGGCGGCTGGCGATGCGACGACGCTCGAAGTGCTGATCAACGGCGCTGCATTCAGCTACATGACGGTGAACGAGCCAAGCTCCCAGACCGCCTCCTGGATGGACCTGGTCGACACGACTGGCGCGGCGCAGACCATCGAGGTGAATCGGTCGAGCGTCACTGGCACTGGCCGCCTGGACGTGAAGGTCAAAGTCGAACAGCTGGGTTCCTGATGGCGCCGCGTGTTCAGCTCAGAGATGAGTCGACGGGCGAGGCTTTCATGCTCGAAGTGGGGACCGACGATCAGCTCACTCTCCACACCGCTGACGGGGCTTCCCATCTTGGCGTCCTGGCTGGCGTCGAGGAGATTGTCGACACGGACTTCACCGCGGGCCAGAACCTCAACCAGACGGCAGGCACCCTCACCACGACGACCCCGCTCAGCTTCACCGGGACGCCAGCCAGGGTCGAGATCACGCTCAACATTCACGGCATGATCTCCAACACGGCAGCGGTTGCTCGCCCGGCGCCGGTCATGGAGCTTTATCGGGGTGCCACGCTTCTGATGTCGGTCGCGACGGGCTACATCCGGGACTCGAATGACCACGAGGAGTCGAGCTACAACGCCCACTTCATCGACACGAGCCCCGGCACCGATCCGGTCTACACAATCCAGACCAGGCGGGACTCGACCATCTCCGGTGCGGTGACTTGCCAGGCTCCGTCAACCGCTCAGCTGATCGCGAAGGGGCTGACGTAGTTGTGGTGATCCGAGGCCAGTTGCGCGACGAGGCCACCGGGGACGCCAGGGAGGTCCGGGTCAACGGGATCGACCTGGAGTTGCGTGACGCCCAGGGGGCGGCCCTGATTGGGGACCAGTCGGCGCACGACGTTGTCTCGTTCACCGACGCGGCTGTGTCGGTGAACTCCACGACCACGCTGGCGACGAAGATCAGTGGGACCTGCCCGGCCCTCATCGGCGGCTCGTACCGGGTGTCGATCTGTTACGGGTGGGCGGGCAACGCCGCGGCCTCCGACTTCTTCGCGACGTTCGCTTGGGACGGGGCTGCTTTGACGGCCCGCGGTACGGGTGAGTTGCACAGGCAGGAACCGAAGGACCCGCAGGGCAACGACGGGGCTGACGGGGTCGGGACTACCCAGTCGCACGCGTTCTCCAAGTTCTATTTGGTGACGGTCGCTGCTGGGGCGACTCCGACTGTGTTGCTTCAGTTCGCGTCGGAGGCCGGGGGTACCGAGGTCGGTATCTGGGATGCGGTCGTTCTCGTGGAACGGATCGGGCCGTAGCGTCCCGGTTCGGCGGACAGCCACCGACCGTCGGGCGGCACGTAGGTTCGTTGCCGATGGAACCCACGATCGACATCCAAGGCCGCTACGTCATCTTTTACCATGACGGCCAGAACGAGCGGATCGTCTGTGATTCGCATGAGGCCGCGATCGGGCGAGCCGCTGAGATCGAAGCCGATTTGGCGGCGAACCATGAGCGCCTGGTCGCCCAGTTGCACACCGGTTTGGCTGAGGGCCGTGATGTGACAATCCCCCATGTTGAGGATTGGGAGCGGTGGCGGCTGTGCGATGATGGTTCGGGTAAGCCAGTGCCATGCGACCCCGATCCGGTGCCGCCTGTTCCGCCGCCTGTGTTCGTGCCGGATCCGGGGTCGCCACTGGTCGGCGGCGACAACGACGAACCGGACGAGGGTGTCGATGTGGGGGTGTTCGCTGGGGACGCCAACCTCGACTACCCGTTGAACGGTGCCGAGCGGCCCCTCCCGCCGCCTCCAGCACCCGCCGAGCCCGAACCGGATGGCGACAGCCCGGAACCGGTCGAGGCCGCCACGGGGCCGCTGCCGACCGCTGACGGTGAGTGGCATCCGGACTCCAACCGCCTGTCGGTCACGATCGTCACGGCCAGCGAAGTGCAGATGTGGCGCAAGTTCGGTGACCGGCCCGGTGACGTGTTCACCGCCAAACCCGACGGGGCACCACGGCACTTCAAGGCCAAGGAGCCGGGGGAGCGGTTCGAGTTGCGTCTGTTCAACGAAACCGGGCCGATGATCTACGAGTTCACCGCACCCGAGTCATGACCCGGACGGTCCGCGACCGGCGCGCCCTCTTCGGGGGTGACCCCCCACCTGAGGCCGAGCGGGATCACCACTGCCACGTCATCGGCTGCTACGGGCAAACCAAGCGGGACCGCCAACGCCGCTTCGGTGAGCCCGCCATGCGCCCCTCAGACCGCCGTCGAGCGGCAGCCTCCACACCGGAGTAGAGCGGACACCCACCCGCCCCGACCGGCCGCGTAGGTTGGGCGGTAGCGCACCACGCCCCTCGTTTCCCGCATGGTCCTCGCCGGAGCCCGATGGCGCGTGCACACCAAACCGTCACCGATTTCGATGCGCTGACCGACACCGACATCACCGGCCGGGTCGACGGCGACGGGTTCCGTTTCGACGCCGCATCCGGTGAGCTTGTCCCGGCCCGCATCGAAGTGTTCCACGGTGAAGTGGCCGACGAGGCCGCCATGTTGGGCCTCACTGGCGTGTCGGCGGGCGACGAGGTGTTCCTCAGCGCCGAGGCCGAGGTTCGCAAACTGATCCGGCTCCCGTCGAACGTGGCAACCAACTGGATCGTCACCGCCAGCGTCACGGCATTCCTCACCGCCGACTTGACCACCGTCACCGCCGACTCGACCGCCTTCACGGCGGATGTGGTGACGGCCTGATGTTGTCCGCCCGTCCCGTACTCGAACACCAAAGGAGGGCGTGACTGTGGCCACGCTCAATCAGATCAACATCGGTTCTGTCGCTGACGACAACACTGGTGATCCGCTGCGCTCGGCCTTCGACAAGTCGAACCAGTCGGACACGGCCATCAACGACGAGTTGGTGGCGTTGCTCACCGCGTCGGGGCTCGTCTCTGGCGCTGTCAACCTCGGCACGTTCACCGGGTCGATCATCTCGGACAACACGGACCTGTTGACCGCTCTCCAGGAGTTGGAGTCAGCGATCGGGGTCACCGCCTACTCGACCGTGGGAGATCTGCCGGCCCCGGCGACCGTGACGTCTGGGACGTTGGCCGCTGTCGTCGATGACGGCGCCGCGTCGGGCGTGTACCTCGCCACCGGGACGCTGGCGTCCCCGGCGTCCACCTGGATCAAGTCGTAACAAGGAGCACCTGAATCATGGCCGAGCTAGCGAGCCTCACCGCCCTTGGTGGCGTCCTGGGCGACACCTTCCAAGACCAGGAAATCACCCGAGTCTTCTCCGACGGCGTGTACGTGTGGGCCCCGACCCCCGTCACTGCCTCCGACATCGACGACACCCGCCCGATCTGGTTGACCGAACCCACCGACTCCGGCGCCGCAGCCGCAGCCTCCCTCACTTGGCTGGACCCGGCCGGCGGGTACCCGGCCGCCTCAGCGAACGACGTCATCCAAGTCCACGCCGATGTCACGATCGGTGGGGACACCTGGGCGGCTGGTTCGATCGTCCGGGCTGAGGTCGACACCCCCGGTGGGGTTGACGCCGACTGGTCACTGTTCGTCTCCGGCGCTTCGACATCGCTGTACTCCGACGACGGGACCCTGACAGGGAACCGGTCAGTCGACTCGGGCGGCAACACCCTCGACTTCGAGGGCGATGGCCGAAAGCGGGTCATCGACGACGACGGCACCAACACCTCCACGTTCGACGCTGATGCCGGAGTCGGGACGCAGGCGAGCGCAACCAACGGCACCGAGACTTCGTCGCTTCTGCTCCAACCGTCCGGGCTCACCGCGTGGCGGTCAACGAACGGCGCCTACTACCTGGGTGACGTGTCCGGCAACGGTCTCCCGACCCTGAACAGTGACGGCCCGGCCGATGAGGTGTTGGCGATCAACCCGATCAACGGGTCGATCCAGCGGACGGCTGCGGAGGCGTACCGGGTTGTCCCGGTCGCTGGCGCCCCGGTGGATGGGACGACGGTCGCCTACTACGTCGGGCAACTGTTCTTCGACACCACCGGCAAAGCGCTGTGGGAGGCGACCGCCCAGTCGACCAACCCCGACGCTGGGGCTACCGGTTCGACGTTCGCTCAGGTCCCGTTCGACGTCTACTACGACCGGGACTCGTTCGGTGTCCGCACTTCGGACCCTGATCCCGCCGAGGTCGGCAAGCACTACACCCTCACCTACGGCGCTGGGGGCTCTGGGTTCACGCTGCCGCCGCTGGCCAACGCTGACATCGGCGACATCATCACGTTCACGAACACCAACGGTGAGACGGTCACGGTCGCCCCGAACGGCGGGGAGATCCTGAACGGGATCGTGAACAACAACACCGTCACCTCGGAGACCGCAGGCGAGTTCTGGCGGATCGAGAAGGTCTCAGCGACCGAATGGCTCGCAACGGAACTTACCCCGCAGTCCGCCGTCGAGGATGAGTTCAACTCCGCGTCTGCGAACCCAACGTCGACCGACGCCACCCTCACCTTCGCTGCCGGTGACCTGAGCTTCAACGACCCGCTCTCAGTCGAGACCTGGTTCGCGAATCAGACGATCGACGCCTCATCAGTCGGAGGGTCGGCCACCCAGTCCGCGGTTCAGATCGACAACGGCTACACCCTGCTGATCCTCTCCGGCCCCACCGCAATCACCGACTCCGAGTTCATCATCTGGTTCGAGGGCCTGGCCAACGGCGACACCATCGAGCCAATCTCAGGGGCCTTCAACAACGTCACGGTGGAGGGCGCTGGCACGATCGCTGCCGGGGTGATCACTGCCGACGGCACCGGCCTCGTTGGGTTCCGCGCATCGGGCGCTGACGGCATCAACCTGTCACTTTCGGGCGGAACGATGCACTTCTTCGGCGAGATCCCCGCTCCAGCCGCCGACAATCTCTACGAATCCGACGGCACCCTCACCGGCGCCCGCACGGTCACCATGGACGGCAACGACCTCGAACTGGTCGGCGACAACGCTCAGCGGTCCACCGTGTTCCGCTCCGAGGGGTTCCACGACGCTCTCCAGTGGAGGACCAAGCAGCAGGGCTTCATCTTCGGGGCCGGCACCTTCACTCCCGACTTGACCCAGTACGGGCAGATGAACGTTGGGATTGCGGACTCCGACGTTGGGGACCTCACTGTTGCCCCGCCGACGATCGACCCCTTCGAAGGCTACAACGACCGGTACGAGTTCTCTGTCGGGAACACCGACACCGTGGCTCGCAATGTGGTGTTCGACACGCACTACAAGGACAACCAGGGCAACGATCTCGGCATCCAGGTTGTCGAGCCTGGTACCTACCGGCACTGGAACTTCCACTACGAAAGCGGTCTCCTGGCTGGCTCGTATCTCGATTCCGAGCTGGTCACCCCGTCCACCGCGGTTGCGACTGTCCTCGATTCGTCTGCCGCTCCGGTGGTCGAGACCTTGCCGGCTGCGACTGGGTCTGGCGCGATCCTGTTCTACTCGAACGAGGATGTCGCTTCGAACTCGGCGTCTCTGGCCCCGGCTTCGGGTGAGCAGTTGAACGGTGTCGTCGACGGCACGTTCCTGTTCTCGAACTACGCGGCTGGCACCCAGTTCCGGGCCGATGACATCGCGACCGGTCAGTGGGTTGTTTCGGTGGTCGGGGCTAGCACCGAGACCTCGCTGGCCATGTTCTCAATGACCGGCGACACCAACAACAGTGTCATCTCGACGACCGGAGACCAAATCAACCTCTCGGACCAGTCGGGCCACACGGTTCTGGTCGACACGCATGGCATGCTCGTTGGCGATGAGCTGCAAATCCCGACGTCGGGCCTCTATTCGCTGATCGCCTCACTCGGCACCAACAATACGCTGAGTGCCAATTTCCAGGACACGACGATCCGCGTGAGGGTCAACGGTGTCGAGGTGTTGCGCGCTATCGGTCGCGATGACCGAGACTCCCTTGGCAGCTCCAATCACAGCCTCCCGCAGGCCACCACCCATGGCATTCTCCAACTGGACGCAGGAGATGTCGTCACCTTCCACGAGAACAACACGGCCGACGTAGCCAGCCTTCGTGTGTCCCTGGCCCAGCTCCCGACGCATGAGCGGGTCCTGGCCGGCATGGTCACCCCGGAGGCCATCAGCTCAGTCGTCTACAGTCTGAGCGCCGATGCTTCCGGGCTTGTCTGCCCATTTGATGAGGGCCAGGGCGACACCTCCGTCATCACGAACAGCGCCGGAACGATCACGCTCCCGGCAGGCAAGAAGTACAAGATCATCCCGTACGCGTCGAGGCAGGCGGCCTCGCTCGACTACGAGCTGTATGACGTGACCAACGGCGTCGTGCTGGAGAGGTACTCGACCGACCCCAGCGGTGCTGCGGGTGTCGACAAGCCCTACTACCTGACGACCGTTGTCGACACTGACATTCAGATTCGGGAAGGGAACAACGACTTCACCGTCACCTGGAATGGTCGAGACGATGGGTTCACTTCGTTCCCTGATGCGCTGAAGCCGTGGTCTTGCTTCATCGACATCGAGCAGCTCCCCGTCTCGACCGTCGTCCTGCCGGATGCGCTTACCCCGGAGGTGCTGCATCGTGGTGTGTTCCGCATCTCATCGGACTGGACCAACCCGAGCGGCAACAACGCCTGGCAGGCCATCCAGTTCGACTCCGCATCCCACGACACCGCGGGTGGGTTCACCCCGGCGAGCTACAGCTACACGGTCCCGGCCGATGGGGACTACCACACCGACGTCGTCATCAGCTACCGCAACAACACCGCCGCATCGAACGACCCGCAGCGTGTCGCCGTCCGACTCAACGGCACGTCGGAACTACTCGCAATCCAACACGACATTTCAGACCAGCTCGACACCGACGGCTGGCTCCCGGTCACACTCTCGGGCCTGCTCCCTGGCCTGACGACCGGCGATGTTCTCACGGTCGAGGTGTTCGACGCCGACGACGCGATGATCCACCTGGCCGCTGACTCGTCGTGGAGCATTCAGCAGCAACCCACCTCGACCGTCATTGATCCCGGCTCCGTGCCGGTAGAGCAACTGTCGACCGTGCAGGTGTCGTTCACTGGCACCGTCAACGACTCGACGGCCACGCACTACGGATTCGACGAGACCCTGTTCACCCGAGGCAGCGACCTCACCCTGTCGGGTACCGGGTCGGTGCAGGGCCTCAAGGCCGGGCGCACCTACCGACTGTTCGCCAGCTTGCAGTTCTTCCCCCCGTCCGCCACAACGTCGGACGCATCGCAGTTCCGGTTTGTTGACCTGACCGGCAACGCCACAATCGGCGACGAGTTCGACGTTCACCCATCGGTCGCGACTCACAGCCAGTCCTCCCACTCGGTATCTGAGGCGTTCTTCACCCCGACGGTCGACTCCGAGGTCGGTATCGACTACACCAGCGGCACGATTGGCGAACTCAGCGCCCGGTCGGTGTTCACCGTCCAAGAGGTTTCGGGCTACACGATCTCGACGATCAGCGAAACCTCCCTCGCGGTCGACGACCAGACCGCGTCCGGGTACTTCGACCTCGGCACTATGAGGATGCAGTGGGGCCGGTCCACGACCGCGGGCGGTGGCGGTGGAACACCTGGCTCGGCGGTTGTCACCTTCCCCGCCGCCTTCGCCGCCACACCAGACTCGATCCAAACCACTTGCGGGGTGTCCGGTGACCCGATGGTCGCCACCTACCACTCCGAGACGCCTGCCCAGATGACGGTCGAAACATGGAAGGCCGACGACCGGACCGGGTCGAACGTCTCGGTCTCGTGGTACGCGATCGGGCTCAAGCCGTGAATCTGATCGGGCTCGTGACCGTCACCCCAGACCCCGCTCTGTGGTCCCTGTGGGGTCTCGCGGTCGGGCAGTGGGCACGACACTACCTCCCCCTCTTCGAACAAGCGATCGGCGGTTGGGCATGGCATGGGCGACAGCAACCAACCGACACCTCCTGAAGGGCATGCCCTCCCATGGATGCGACTCGCTGGCCTAGCAGCCATCGTCGCGTTCGCTGTCCTCGACGCGTTCACACCCTGGGAACTGTCCGACCGCATCCTTCTCGCTGTTCTCGGGCTCGTCCTTGGGTCAGCGGTCGACGCGTCACGCCTACTACCAGGCCGCAACCATGACCGCGACTAAACCGCCCAGTGATGAGAGGGCACGGCGGGTCCCGTGGTCGGTGCACGCTCTTGTCGTCCTCGGAGTTGTGGTCATAGCGTTCGGCCCTCAAGTCGTGTGGCTGATCTCCGTCATGCTCCGACCAGACGACGTCACCTCAGCACCACCCACATCCGAAGCGATCTCTGTTTCGGCGATCACCGGCCTACTCGGCCTCGTCGGCGGGGCAGCGTTGGCGAACACAGGTAAGAGCGACCGACATGAGCCGTAGGCGAATCCGGGAGGAGCGGCGAGCCCCGTCCGTAAGGGCGGGGAGCATCACCGTGGATAGAGACCGCCTCGAACGAACGGCCCGCCGTGGCCTAGAGGAAGCCCAGGAACGGCGGCAACGACACCGGTGGATGGTCACCGTCTACGGGTGGCTCCGCAAGACCGCACAGAGCGTCTACAACCGTGTCGTCCCGCCAGCGAAACGGCTGCTCGACTCGATCCTGGGGAACCCTGGTCTCGTCGCAGCGTTCGCCGCTGTCGCCGTCACAGCCGGGCTGGCGACAGTCGCCGCAGTTCAAGCCGACCAGGCAGCCCAGACCACAGCAGCCCACGACCACCCCGACCCCACCGCCGACCAGCAGGCCGCACAGATGCGAGCCGACATCGACGCCCTCACCGACACCGTCTCCGACCTCGGGCGGGCCGTCACCAACCTAGAGCAACAACCGCCACCGGTCATCGAGGTAACCCCCGACGACCTGGCATCGATCGAGGACCGGGTGGACGCAGCCGCCGCCGAACTCCAACGAATCTCCGGGGACGTGATTGACCTCACCGAAGAACTCGACGGCCCTCAGGCAGCCACAGCGACCGCTGTCGACACGACCGGGCAGGTTGCCGGCCTAGTGGACCGCATCGACGCCGTAGCGGCCGAGGTGGCGGCCCTGGCGGCCATGATCGACGCCCTCACCGCCACAACAACGACCGTGGCGGAACCCTCGACCACCACCACGCTGGCCCCGACAACTGCGACACCAACGACCACCGAACCGGCGGCGACAACCAGCACAGCCGCACCACCCCCACCGTTCGGCGGCGGAGGCGGCATCTGCCCCGACCCCGCAGACCCAGCCTGCCCCTAACGGCGGTTCAGTCGGCCGGTTGGTCGCTCTCGGCCCGGTCGAGGTACTCACGTACGGCTCGACGTAGATGCTCGGCAGCATCCACCCCATCGGCCTTGGCCAGCTCGTTCAAGCGGGCACGGTCCCCCAGGTAAAGGCGGGTGCCTTGTCGGTCCCGGTCCAAGGCTGGGGCATCCGCCCGACGACGGCCAGCCATCAGAAATCCTCGTCGTCGTCGTCGCCACCGCACGAACCGCACCAATCCAGAGCGTCCAGCGTGCGACCGCACGTCATGCACTGCTCACACACGCACAGGGCCTCGTGTTCCTGGCAGCCCCGGCATCGAGGGACCTTGCCGAGTTCTCTAAGCTGGTCGCTGGTCAACACGACCTTGATGCATGTGCTCGGGTTGCCGTCCCACTCGGTGGCTAGGCCGGCCATGCCGAATGCGGTTTCGATGTCGGCGGGGTCGCCCTTCCATGAAAGGTGGCCGACGCCGTGTTCGATCCATTCGTGGAGGGTTCCGGTTTCCATGCCGCCTCCGGCGTACACGTACCTGTCACGGTCTGGGGTGACGCAGCAGCGGCACGATGGGTTCCCGTTGAGGCGTTGAGTGTCTGGGTCGGATGCCCAGTACCCGAGTTCGGTAAGAGCGTGCAGAGCGGCTTGGATTCGGTCGAGGGGCGTTGCAGTGCTGGTGGTCATAGTGTCTCCTTGATGGTCGGTTGGTGCGCTCCCCGGCCACGCTCCGGGGTGGGACTTTGACTTCCTCCCCACGGCTGAAGCCGGGGGATTCCTCGTAGCGGCTCACGAATGAGCCTCGATCCGAGAGGTTGACGCTTCACGGGCTCGCCCAATGGCAGAAGCCTCCACGTCCGTGGCTCGTGAGGCGGCCGGGCCGACAGCGGTCTTGCCGGTGGTGACGCAGCGGGTCTGGTACTGCTTATCGCCGTAGCTTGTTCCGTGGGTCTTGCCGGTGGCGACGATCTCGTCACCGATGGTGACGGTGTAGGTGACGGTGGTCGGGCTGGTGGGGGTGCGGTGGATGGTTGCGATAGTCATGGTGGTCTCCTTGTTGCGGGCTGGGGTCTCAGTGTTGGTCACGACTTCTCCTCTCGAAGGACTCGGGCGGCCTTCAGGCCACGAACATGGTGGCCGCACAGGAACCGGACGCTGTTACCCATGAACCAGGGGATGCGGCTGGTGTGGTAGCCGAGGTCGACGACAGCGACATGCTCACAGGTCTGGGGCGCTACCCAGTCCAGGTCACACTCGATGGCCTTGCCTTCGGGGATCTTGGTTGCGGTGGTGGTCATCGTGGGAGCCTTTCGGTTGGTTGTGCACCCAGAAAGCCCGCTCACTCTTGCAAGTGGCGGGCTGTCTGAGGTCAGGAGAGGGGCTTCGGGGTCATGAACCAGTTGTAGACGTCGGCCGGGTCGACGGTGTCTACCCGGATTGAGGGGCCAGTCCAGACGGTCATGCGGCCGGTTGGGTCCAGCCGGAGGCCGTAGGGGACGGGCCGCCCGGATGTGCGGTCCGTGTCGCCAGTGAAGCTCCACACCTTGTCCTGTCCGATGGTTCCTTCGGTGACGGTGTATCCCTTGTCGGTCATCATGTCGACGACGAGCCGGGAGGTTTCTTCGGGGCAGTCGGTGGGGTTCATCATTGGATGCTCCTTGTTTGTTCCGGTTCGCCTCCGAAGACTTCTACTTCGGACCCTGGGCCTCTTGGCGGGCGTTCCTTGCTTGTGGTGTCCACACTAACCGCAATGGCGCGCCATTGCAAGGGATTCCACCACAACCCACAAAGACACCCAACCCAACCCGGACACCCACCAACCCCCGAGCCGCATCTACGGTCCCTAGCAAACAACCGACGGCCCGCACCATCACCCCGCCAAGGCGGGTGGCCATACCGACACCTCCACTGGGAGAAACGGCATGTCCACTGCGTCCCCGATCCGGGCCCGACGCCTCCGGCTCACCCGCACCGACGAGTGTGGTGTGCCCGTTGCTGAGGCCACCGCCAACAGTCGCATCACCCGAGCTGCGTTCATCACCGTCGGCCTCGGTGCCGACGTGTTCCGCTCATCCGACATTCAGGTCGCCGGGGCGGACGGTTCGATCTGTGTCCGCTCCAAGGGCGTCCCGTCGCTGCTCGGCTACGACATCACGATCCAGTTCTGCAACTACGACACCGCCGTGTTGGAGATGCTGTTGGGCGCGTCGATCCTGACCGACTACACGACCCCCGTCGAGGATGTCGGTGGCGTGATCTCGGGTGCCGGCGACTTCAACGCCAACACTGTGATGGTCGAGTGGTGGCCAGAGAACGGCTCCAACAACGCTTGCGCGACCGGCGGCACGAACCCGCAGCGGCCGTTCATGCAGTACATCGCCCCTCGTGTGAACCGTTGGGTTGTCTCGGGCAACCAGGATTTCGGTGACGCAGCCTCACTGCTCACCCTCACCGGGTATGCCGAGGGTTCGACCGCGTACGACGCGAGCCGTGCCGGTGAGGAAGTCACGGCGGCAGATATCGCGGCGATGAACGCTGCCGAGGGTGTTCTCGGTTGGCGTGAGGTGACGGCTCTGCCGACAGCGGTCGCAGCAGGGTATGACCCGTAGCGAGAACAAGGCGGTGGGTCTTGGGCCTGGCCGTTTGTTTCTCGCTGTCTGGTACGCCACCCGTCTAGCGTTCGCTGTCGTCATCGGAGCCACCCTCGGCGTTCTCGCTGTGGCCGCCTACCTGTCGTTCAGCGATCCCCACTTCTGGGGTCCGGGGCTGAACCCCTAGCGCCGCCACGCTGACAGCCTCGGACCTCAGGCGCTATCGGCGGTCAACTTTCCAGATGGTGGGTTTGACGATCAGCGGCTTGTCCTCGGGGCCTTTGATGTAGGGCGATATCCAGACGGGGCGGCGCTGTGAGCGGTCGGGGCCGCACGGCTGGTTCCGCCAGTGCCCGGACACGACCCACTGGTGCGTGTAGCTGCTGTCGTCCCCCTGGTCTTCCCCTGGGTGGTCGCTGTCTGCCTCTTTGCGCCGCATTCGCACGACTCGGACGGTGCGATTGTCAACCTGGGCCCGGTCCAACCGTTTCCGTTCGGCCCTCGGGTAGTGATCGGTGTCTTCTGCGATCGACGGTGAAGCGCACCATCCCGCGATGGCGGTCAGGAGCTTCAACCATCTGACGTCGACACCGTAGGTTGACCACCAGTCGAGGTCGGCTTCGCTATGTGTCATCGAGCCCGATGGGTGGAAGATGATGTCCTCGGGTGCGGGGTAGAGCTTCATCGACAGCGAACCGGTGACCCGAAACCATCGGGTCACCATCATCGAACCGTCTTCGATCGTCGACCAAGTGAGGCCGGCCGCCGTCATGTAGGGGCTGGCGGCTACCTCGTCCAACTCTTGCTGGTCGCCTGTGTTGCGAGTGTCGGCGACGAGGTTCGGGGTCGCCGCACTGACGGCCTTGCCGAACACAGCGGCGCCATGCCGGCCTGGAAGGACCAACTCCTTGGGGTCAGACGGTGCCGGAACCGTGAGGCTGGACTGGTCGATCGGGTCGACGAGGCCGGGGTCGATCCAAATCATCCCCGCCGAATCGTCTGTTGGGGTTCGGTAGGCGCGGAACCTTTCGATGTCGTCTCTGGCTGCGTTGAGTAGCCCAGCGTCGTGGAGCTGTTCGAGCGTCGAAACTGTCTCTCGGATGGCCTGCTTGAACGAGATGGCGTCGGCGTGCGTGCCTGTTGACCGCCAGGTGGCCTCTGCCGGGAGAGCATGTCGGAGGTCTGATCCCCTGATCAGTTCGGCGTCGGAGTCGTCACTCGGCATAGCTGTCGTAGATCCTGGCGTGGAAAGCGATGCCGTCGTCGGGGTCGTAGTCGCAATGACTCCACCCGGCCGGCGAGACGATCGTTTCGCCGAGCTTGGCCAACAGGTCAACGAGACCGGCCGGTGTCACGTCGACCACCCAGATCGTCTCGGGCGTCGGGTTGTAGACGCCGTTCTTGTCGGTCAGGAACGTCTCGGCCGGGTACCGGGCCTCGCCCTCTGCGGCGGTAGCGAACGTGCGCCGCAGTCTTCCGGTGGCCTCAACCTCGACGGCGCCCCCGACTGGTGGGGTGCGTGGGTGTTCCCAGTGGTCGGAGACTCGACTGACCTGGACTCGCATCGTTGCTTCGCCGTCCACCATCAGTCCGCCGCCTTGATCGCTGTCGGCATCCGGTGGAGGAACCCGTACAGTCCTCCCACGTCGTCGTCCAGTGTGGTCTCACAGCTGTAGATGACGGTAGCCATCAGTCGTCCTCCAACCATCTGGCGACCTCGCGAACGATGTGTCCGACAACTGCATCGCCAGCCTTCACGGTCGCGAAATGGTCGTGACCTTCCGCGGCTGCGGCATCAAGGCCAGCCGACACCACCTTGGCCAGTGCCGAGCGGTCCACCGACTCCCAATCGACTCGACCCGCGATGTCTCCGGGGTTGATACGGAACTCGCTGCCGTAGTCTGTTCGGACAGTGACCGTCTTCGGGTTGACTCGGACGACGGTCAGTTCTTGGATCTTCATTCGATCATTCGGGCCGTTCAGTCCTGCGGTCGGGTACGCGTCCCAGTAGCGGTAGACGCGGTCTCCGGGCCCCAGAGTGGCAGGGTCGACACGGCTCACGACGCGTCTCCTAGGGTCTTGCGGAGTTTGCTCCGGTAGGTCGTCCAGTCGTCGAGGTCGGCCATGAACCTTGCTGTTGCGATGGCGGCTTCCATGGCCGGGTTGACGGCTCCGAGGGGTGCGGATCCGAGGGCGTGGGCGATGTCGTCGGGTTGGTCGTTGACGTCGAAGTCGGCGTCGTCCAAGTGTCGGAGGACCCGCCC
Source organism: Acidimicrobiales bacterium (assembly GCA_050633745.1). Lineage (GTDB taxonomy): Bacteria > Actinomycetota > Acidimicrobiia > Acidimicrobiales > SZUA-35 > JAHELU01. The sequence continues at coordinate 6,290 of JBOEHD010000099.1, read as the reverse complement.
GATAGCGATCATCGTGTCAGTGTCGGTCATCAGTTGCGCTCCAGGGTGATGAACACTCGGGTCGGGCCGAGGTCGGCGTAGTAGTACATCTCGTCGAGGAGCCAGTTCACGTCGCCGCTGTCGGCTCCTTCGGAGGATGCCAGGTCGTCGAACTGGTCCACGATCTCGCCAAGAGGGGTGTCGTCGAACGTCGGCTCGGCCATGGCGCCTTCCTCGACCCACGCCCGCTTCGTGTTCGCCAGGTCAGCGGCAGCCCACCGGGAGCCCTTGAGTTGTTCGGCCAGCATCGCAGCCCACTGCTGAGGTGAGCCGTCATCGTCGAATGGGCCGAGCGTGAGACGCAGGTCCCACACCTTCCGACCGGCCTGCTTGCGTTCGCTGGCGTACTGGTGGCAGGCCACGCGGTGTTCGGGGGATGTAGTGGCCATCAGTGCTCCAGTCCGGGGCTGTCGCCCCTCAGTTCAGCAATCTCGGCTTGCAGATCAGTGATCTGGTCTTGCAGATCCTCCACCATGTGAGCCAACTCTTCGGCCACAGATGCCAGCGGCGCGACCCCTTCGTCTTCGCCGGCCCTGAGGGCATCAGCAGCCAACCGCCTGACGTGATCCGTGTCGATGCTCACGGGTGGCCTCCGGTGATAGCCCGAGAAGCGTCCAAGTCGCTGTCGTCGAGGTCTTCGCCGCAGTAGACGCACAGCTTGTAGCCGGGGCCGTCCTCCTTGCCCGAGTTGCAGTTCGAGCACATCGCTTCACCGCACGTAGAGCACCATTCGGGATCGGAGAGGCGTTCCGGGTTCTGGGTGACACCAGAGGATCCGCCCCACCCGGCAGGGCATTCGCAGCCAGACGCAACAATCCCGCAGGTATGACCCTCGCACCCTGGCCCGCACGCCAAGCAGTCGGCCTCCGGGGCACCTTCGGAGAACTCGGGTTCGTGGACCCAAGCGCTCCACGAGTCGAACGGCACAGCCGGGTCGGGCGCAAGCTCCGTGCGTTCCCACCGCATGACCTGGTTGGCGCCGCCTTCGCGAAGAACCAGCGAGGTGGCTCCGGCACACTGGCGGGCACGGTAGGTGCTGGGCTCGTCCTCAGAGTCGTCGGTGTCGTAGTCGACCTCAGAGTGGCAGTGGAACGTGTGCCCGTCGATCATGACGGCATGGTGGATCTCCAACCGCCGTTCGTAGTTCAGGTGGAAGCCGCCACGAAACGGGCAGGTCTTGCACGTCGCCGGCCGGCAGAGAGCCGGGCTGGCCTCGGTGGCGGTCATCAGTGATCTCCTTCGATTGCGATCAGTTGGTTGGTCCGGTGGTTGATGGTCACGCCGTCTCCGGGTACACGGTCTCGGGGTCGACGATGAACTCGCCAGCGAAGTCGGTGGCGAACACGACCGGCCGAGGGTGGCAGATGTCGGTCAGGTCCTCGATGCGGACCACGACCCGTTCCTCGCGACCAGCGACCTTTACCGACCAAGCTGGCACCTGACCGATCGGGGAGTAGCGGGCACGCCACCCCGAAAGGGTGCCCTCGGTCGGGTGGTAGATGACTGGGTTGGGCTCATCTTCAAGGATCGCGAAGGCTTCGTCGACGGAGACCACCTTTGCGGCCCGCTTGCCTTTGAGGTACCTCATGCGCTCGGTGGCGGTCGCCATCGCTGGTCTCCTGGGTGGTAGGGGGAGTTGACTTCACCTTAACCCACCGGGGTGCCGGAAGCAAGACTTTCGTCCCAAAAACGGGACGCCTCGACCCACCCCGGACAGCCCCCGAACCCCCCAGCCAACCTACCGTCGAGACGTGACGTCGATCCCGACAGCGAACCTGGTCAGCGTCCACCGCGAAGGCCCCTGCCAGGACTGGACCACCGAAGCCGAAGCGGTCGCCCGCTGCAACAACACCACGTTGACCACCGAAGCGTGGACGTTCGGGATCGCTCTCGCGTCCGTTGTCCTCTGGAACGCCACAGGCCGCCGCTACGGGGTCTGCCGCCGCACAGTCCGCCCCTGCTACTCAGGCACCCACCACCACGGGTTCGGGCCCACCGGAGCCGCCAGGGCCCGCCAGCGCACCATCGACGCCCTCACATCTACCGCAGCCGGGTACGACATCGACGACGCACCGATCGTGTGGCCGTGCTCGTGTGGGCCCGACATGCTCACCCTCCCCGGACCCATCGAAGCCGTCGAATCCATCCTCTACGCCGGACAGACGTTGCCCACCACCGCCTACCGGATCCGCACCGCCGGCCACCGCGCCCGCACCGCACTACTCCGCCTCGACGGGGACACCTGGTGGTGCTGCAACGACCTCGACGCCGACCCCACCGTCGCCGCAACCGACCAGGGCTGCCCCGCCTGGCAGGTCACCTACTGGCAAGGCCGACAACTCCCAGACCTCGCCCGCAACGTCGCATCCATCCTCGCCGAAGAACTCGCCAAGAGCTTCTGCGGCGAAGCATGCGACCAGAAACTCCACTCCAACCTCGTCCAAATCAGCCGCCGAGGCGTCACCAAACAATACGACCCCAAGGCCGTCAAGGGCACCGACGGCCTCACCCGCACCGGCCTCACACCCGTCGACGCCTGGATAGCCGCCGTCAACCCCAACGGACGCACCCGCCAATCAGCGATCATCCGAGCCGACGACCCCGAGAACCGACGGATCTGGGAATGGATTGAGGTCGAATAGATGCCAGTCGATCCGAGCCCGTTCACGCACGACGGCCTTCCCGTCGCCCAACTCCTCACCGACCTTGAGAACGCCGCCTACAACTCGCTTGCCCAGACACCGGCCGGCCTGCCCGCGGTGCATGGCGTGTTCTGGGACCAGCCCCCCGAGGACTGCTGCGACGCACTCCAGCTGTGGGTTCGAGAGTGGATCCCCGTCAAGCTCGGCGACTTCCCTAACGCACTCACGGCTACCGAGCTGTGTTCCCCGATTGACATGGACCCGACAGTCGTCCTGTCCCTTCGACGACCCTGCGCCCCCGAACCCGACAGCTCCGGCTACGTCAACCCTGCCGATGAAGTTGCCATGGCGCAAAGCCTCGTCGTGGACTCCAGGGCCCTTTTTTGCGGAGTCCTGTCCCAGTGGAACGGGATCCTTGCCGGCTACTACGAGTCGGCTCGGATCTTCTACGGGACCGCCCAGACGTCAGGGGCGACGAGTTCGTGCATGGGGATCGATTGGTCGCTCCAAATCGAGTTGCGGGGCTGTCGCGGGGCCGGCTGCCTAGACGTCCCATGAAGCAATCGATCGTTCGTTCGAGATGCTACACTGGCAGCACAAAACATGAGTGCCCCGGCGCAGTTAGAGCTGCCCGGGGCGTGACCGGAACTGGAGGTTCCGATATGAACAAGACTAGGGCCCCTTGGGGTGCCCGACTAGCTTTCGCCCGAACTGCGCTCGACTGGGATAGCGACGAGTGTCTTGTCTGGCCGTACAAGACGAACGAGGGCTACGGGCGGATGACGGTGAACGGACAGGCCGTCTACGCTCACCGATGGGTCTTGGAGCAGACCGTCGGCCCACCTCCCGACCCAAGCGATGATGCCGCCCACGCCCCCAAGGTCTGCCACAACCGAGCGTGCATCAATCCTCGGCACCTTCGTTGGGCGTCCCGCAAGAGCAACGCCGATGACATGGACCTTGACGGAACGCGCCCTCGCGGTGAGAAGCACGGGGTCTCGCGGCTGACCGAAGCTCAAGTGATTGAAGCGCTAAAGGGCGAGCGGTCAGCTGCATCGATGAAAAGGCTGGCGGCAAGATACGACGTTTCGCCCATCACGATTGCTGATATCTGGACCGGACGGACCTGGGGCTGGCTAGCCGAGAGGGAGGGGCTGGAGGTAAACGACTCGCATGCCCGTCGGAGGCTGCACAGCAAGCTTGACGAGTCCGACGTGCGGGAGATCCGGTTGGCTTTGGCGAGGGGAGAGACCCACACATCAATCGCTCAACGGTTCGGCGTCTCGGCGGGAACTGTTGCTGACATCAAGCACCAGAAGACATGGGCCTGGCTGGATGCCCCGGTAGTCCCTTGATCAATTCCAAGGTCACCTTTGTACTCGACGAGCGTTCCCTCAATCAGCTGCTTGCATCACCTTCCGGGCCTATGGCGCGGCATCTAGCGAGGATCGGCGGAAGAATCGAGGGCGAGGTGCGCGCCAACCTCTCGGGACGCCCGCTCTCCAATGGTTTGGCCGTGAATGTCGACACAGGTCGCCTACGATCCAGCGCCAGTTGGAGGCTGTTCACCAGAGGACAACGTCTCGGTCTGGCTGTCGGCGTGGGGGCACGCTACGGCGGCTACCTCTCACAGGGCACAAGCCGGGGCCTGGTCGCACGACCGTTCCTAGAGGACGCCGCCAGGGCCGTCCTCGGACCCTCAGTGATCTAGCCGGTCCACGGCGCTGTCCAGCGCACCCATGCTCCGTCTGCCTCGAACTCGACCTGACGGTAGGCCACCCGAACCAACGTCCTCAACCCGGCGGGGCGCTCGGTCCGCTCCGGGTAGAGGCCCGGCCATGTCTCCGTCACGTTGCCTCGGCGGACTGTGACCGTGTGACCTGGGGGCTCGGTATGCGCCGAGTCGGTCACCGCGTCGACCGGGCCACGCAACCCCATCGGAGTGAACGCCCACGGGCTGCCGATCAGCCGGTGCTGGAGGTCGAACCGGTAGAGGACCATGATGACGGTGTGGCCGAGGCGGAGGACTCTTGGCGGTGCCGTTTCGGGGGCCGGTAGAACCATCGGTGCGAGGTGTTCGCTCATCTCGGGCCATTGCCGAGGGTAGTCGGGTGAGCCTGGCACGATCAGCCAACCAGGGTCAGCCAAGCGCTGTCGCTGTGTGGCCTCGGCTTCTGCCGCTAGGTCGGCTATCTGAGCGGCCGTCGCGCGGAGCCGGAAGCCGACAGTGTCGGCCAGCACTTCGGCTGCGCCTTCCCCGTACTCGTCCTCGGCGTCGGCCAGTTCAGCGGCGAGACGAGCGGACGCTGGGCCGTACCGTTCTGGTGTCACGCCGAGCAGTTCCATTGTCTCCGGTGTGGCGTCGAACGTGCCCTCAACGCTGAACCCGTAGCTTCCCGGAACGGCCAGGCCGGTCGGGTCCGTGTCGCTGTCGCCAAGCATGAACGCACGGCACGGGTCGCAGAAGTCCGACCCTTCGCCTGCGGGCTGCCAGCAGTCGTCTCGAACGCACTGGCCTTCGTGGTCGTTGCCGTAGGAGGCTTCGGGGGAGTGCTGGAGGCCGGCGTCGATCGTGTCGAGGATGTCGTCGACCCGGCTCATTTGGGTGGCCTGGAGATGTGGGCGGCTAGGAGTGTGCCGGTGATACTGAGGGCTTCGGGGGCGCTGAATCCTTCGCTGAGGAGGGCGACGTAGACCTCTCGGATGTGGCGGGCCATCTTCCGCATCTCGGCCGATGGTTCTTGTGGCACTCCGGCGTGGTCGACTGGCTTGCTCACTGCGGGTCTTCTTTCTCGCTGGCGTTCGGGAACCACGCAGTCTCGACTTCGCCGCTTTCGCTCGGGTAGTCGATCATCAACCCGGGGCAGTGGTCGCACGCCCACCGGCAGTACCCGAGCCCGTCGGGGTCGTGGGAGGGGGCCGGCCCGACACGCCACCCGGTCATCGGATGCCACACAGCGTCTTGGAGGACACCGGCCCGGTCGTCGGACCACTCGGGCCGTTCCCGCGGTGCCTCGCCGAGGGGGAGACGCGGGTACTCGCCGGCTGTGCCGTCGAGCCACACGTTCGAGCCTTTGGTGGCGACGTGGGCGCTATCGGGCCTCATCGGTCGCCGTTGCTGTCGGGGGGACGGATACGCCCAGCGTATTTCCATGATGGGAAGAGGTGGGCGTGCTCGTCACAGACGAAGCTGTAGCCGCCGAGGATGTGGTCGTACATCTGAGTCGCAGTGTTGATGCACCGGTCGACGACGTCATCATCGGGCGATGTGTCGATGTCGCACTGGTCGGCCATCACGTCCGCCACACCTGCCGGCCGTGTGGGATGTTGCGGGTGATCCACTGGGACACCGCCGACTTCGATGTTCCGCCCATCTCGACCCCGATGTCTTCGTGGGTCACGCCAGCCACCTTCGCTTTCGTCACGGCCTCTATTTGGCGTTGCTTGAGCGTGGCGCCGAACACGGCACGGACACCAGCCAACGCTTCCTCGTGGGCGACTGCGGCGGCCTCACCGTCGCTCGGGGCCGAGCATTCGTAGCAGACGTCTTCGGGTAGGCCGCCGTCGATGAGTTGGGTGGTGGTGTGGCCGCACACGAACCGTGCGCCG
>JBOEHD010000098.1:14411-23204 GCA_050633745.1 Acidimicrobiales bacterium | reverse complement strand
GCCTGACGGAAGAACAGCTCGGTGGTTGTGGTGGTGGCGTAGACCCCAACTCGCAGGCGGGGAATGTCGACCCCTTCGGAGATCATACGAACGGCAACAATCCACGGCTGGTCGCCGTTGGCAAACTTGGTGATCTTGGCCGATGCGTCCAGATCTTCGCTTGTGGCCACCACAGCATTGATCTTGAACCTGGTGCGCAACAGCTCGGTGATCCCGCGGGCGTGATCCTGATCGGTGGCGATCACCAGGCCACCGGCGTTGGCCTGGGTTTTGCGAATGCGCTGGAGCTGCTCGTGGGCATGGCCGAGGACCGCTGGCAGCCACTCCCCGTCGAGGCTCAAGGCAGCCCGCAGTCGCTGGTTGGCTTGGGTTCTAGCTAGGGCATCATCGAACGAGGCGGCCAGTTGCGCCCCATCGGGGGCGGTCCATTCCATTTGGCCGCCAAAACGAGGAAAGTACACCGGCCGCACGACGCGACGATCGGCCAGCGCATCGTTGTAGCCGTACTCCACATCGGGCACGACCTCGTCCATGTGGTAGTTCACGAAAGGGATCGACTGCGTGTCGCTTCGGAACGGGGTGCCAGACAGGGCTAGGCGCCGCGCAGAGGCGTCGAAGGCGATCTTGACCCCGTCGCCCCAGGAGCGCTCCTCGCCGGCGTGGTGGATCTCATCGAGGATCACAAAGCCACCCTGGGAAAGGGCGAAGAACGGTTCGGGAGAGCTTCCAACCTGCTGGTAGGTGGTGACCACGCCATGAGCGTCGCCGGGGAGCATGTCGCCGGGAGACCAGTCGACCACCAGTGACAGGCCGAACTGACCCGCAGCGTCGGCCCACTGGTCCTTTAGATGCCGTGTCGGCGCCACAACCACCAGACGGCCAGGCAAATTGGGCAAACACAGCCGGGCCGCAGTGAGCGCAAAGGTAGTTTTGCCTGCTCCGGGGGTGGCGACGGCTAGGAAGTTGGTGTCGCTGGAAGCGAGAAAAACATCGAGCGCTCGGCGTTGCCACGGACGGAGGCGGAGGGTTGAGCGCGACATCGGTCCGACAGTGTGCCCGGCTCATGGCCGGTCCCAAACCTCATCGATGTCATTAGCGATCAACATTCCCGATCAGCGGGCCGTCCGGGGCGATCGGCAGCTCATCGGATGCCTCACCCGGTCTACGGTTCACCAGGTTTGCGGTTTAAGGTGGTGGCACGGTTAGAGATGGCGTAGCAGCCTCCGAGTCCCTGGACGGCGAATCACATGTCACGGTTGAACACATGTCACGGTTGAGCGAATTCATCGCTGAATGGAAAGCCCGCCGGGCTGGGCGGCGTCACGTCTCGAACGATATTTACCGCCAGACCCGCGACATTACCGGCGTCACCGGATGGGTGACCTCGAGGGCCTGGGATCACGCCGACCGGAGTGGCGAGGCCTACTCACGGTCGCTGAGCGACAGTCATCTGCCGCCCAGCCTGCATATTTCGGCACGCGACCAGATCAGGGCAGGCCAGGCAATGCCGCTGGCGGAACGCTCGATCGACGACTATTCCCTGCCCGAGGCCGAGCGGCCTGGCGACTGGTCGATCGAAGAACTGACCGACACAGACCGCCAACGACAGCGCCGTCAGCGGCGCCGACGGCGACCACCACAACCGCGGGGCGAGGGCTAGGGGCCTAGCTAGGCCACGGGTTATCGAAGCTGTCGGCGAAGGCCATTTCAGACGGCGGCCGGCGAGTGATCGGGCCGTTGCCCTTACCGACCGGATAGCCGATGGGGACCATGGCCGCGGTGGCCCAGGGGTCCGGAATGTCGAGCGCAGCCTTGACGTCGTCCTCACGCAGGCAATGCAGGGTGGTCAAGGTGCAGCCGAGCCCTTCGGCGACACAGGCCAGCATGGCGTTCTGGACCGGTGGATAGACCGATCCGCCGCCGACAAGGCTGATGCGGTCGAGCTTGGCATCGGTGACCGCCATGGCCCGGAAGTCGGCGCAGAACATCAGGATGGCTGGCGCCTGGGCCAGGTTGTCGGCCAGATAGTCGCCGGCGACCAGGGTTCGCTCCCACATGGGCCTGATGTCATCAGGCATTGCTTCTAACCGCTTGCCGAAGCCGACAGCGTACTTTTTCCACTCGGGACCATAGATATCAGCTAGCCGCTGTTTACGTTCCGGGTCCTGCACCACGATCACTCGCCACGGCTGCTGGTTTCCGCCGGTTGGCGCCCAACAAGCCGCCTGCAGTACCCGCTCTAGCACGTCGCTGGGGATCGGATCCGGGCGCAGGCGCCGCACTGCCCGTAGCGTGCTCATGGCTTCGTAGAGATCGGTCATGAGGCGATGATTCCGGGTGAGGGTCGCACCGTCAAGTCAAAGCTTGTTATCGGGTAGATCTGGTGCCGGTGATCAAGCGCGCGGCCCGTAGGGCAGCCAGACCGAAACGATGGCGCCACCGTCTTCGCTGTTGCGGGCTTCGCAGCGGCCGCCGTGCAGCTCGGCGATCGTTTTGGAGATCGCCATGCCGAGACCGGCCGAGCCTGAACGGTCACCCCGACGGAAACGTTCAAAGACATGATCGATGATGCCGGGGTCGAACCCGGGGCCGTCGTCTGCGATCTCCACCCTGGCCTGCTTGGCTTCGAGATGGGTGGTCAAGGTGACTTTGTCAGCCCTGGCTGCGGCGTTGCGGGTCAGGTTCACAAACAGCTGGCGGACCAGGTTGTAGTCGGCGGCCACGACAACGGCGTTCGTCGGCACCGCTTCGATCACCACTCCCTCGACCCGCACGGATGCGGCCACCTCCTCCATGAGCAGGTCGAGTCGTAGCGCGGCTAAGCGGGGGGATGCCTGACCGGCTTCCAACCGGGCGAACTCCAGCAGCTCGCCTACTCCGGAGCCGGCCCGTTCCGTGGCGTCAAGAATTTCGGTCAACGATTGGCGATAGTCCTCGGCCGGTCGCTCTCTGGCCAGCGCATGACCGGCCGATGCCTGAATGATCGACAGCGGGGTTCGCAGTTCGTGGGCCGCGTCGGCGATGAAGTCACGGTTCACATCGTGGGCCCGTTCGATCGGGGCTTGTGCCCTCCCGGTCACCAACCAGGTAATCGCCCCTGCCAGCGCAGCCATGGCGACCGTGATGGCCACCCATCGCAGCCTGGCTCCGGTGATCGCGTTCTCCTGGGTCTCCCGCTCAACCACGGTCAGCAGAACGTTGGACCCTCCGGCCCAATAGCCGGCGGCCAGCCACCGGCCATCGAAGTCGTACTCCCTGAATTGTGCTCCCTCACGAACGTCAGCGGCCAAGCCCTGCAGGGGAGGTTCGGTCCAGACTTCACCAACCGGTGAGGCCCAACCGTCGTCGACGTTGACCTCCCAGGTGTTGCCAGGCGGCTCGATCTGATCGGTACGGGACCCGAGCAGAACATCGGCCAGGTTCGCGGTGGCCCAGTCAGCGGTCTCCCGCTTCGCCTGATCGGCGGCCCGGCCGTAGGCCAGATAGGCCAGTGGCGCTAGGAAGACCAGGGCCAGCAACCCGGCACCGACCGAGAACAGCAAACGCTGCCGTCGAGCATCGGAGTTCATCGGACGCTCCCCCGAGGGCCGCTGCTATGGCCAGCACGCATGCCGCTGGCCGAAACGGGACTTTGCCCGTCGGGCGAGCTGCTGTTGATTCGATAGCCGACGCCGCGCACGGTTTCGATGGGATCGTCGGCTTCGGGTAGTTCAAGCTTGCGACGCAGGTTCGCGATGTGCACATCGACCACGTTCGACAGGCCGTCGTAGTTGGCATCCCAAACATGTTCGAGCAGGTCCTCCCGACGGCAGACCTGGTCGGGGTGGCGGAGCAGGTATTCGAGCAGGCTAAATTCACGGGGAGTCAACGGCACCATGATCGCCCCTCGCCAAACCGTATGGGCCGCAGGGTCGAGCCTGATGTCCGAAGCGCTGAGAACGGGGCTGATCGTATCCTTTGGCCTGCGGAGCAGAGCCCTCACCCTGGCCGCTAGCTCGGGGTAGGCGAAGGGCTTGGTCAGGTAATCGTCGGCTCCGGCGTCGAGGCCAGCCACCTTGTCAGAGAGGCCGTCGCGAGCGGTCAACATCAAGATGGGCAAGCCGACCCCCGAGTCGCGAACCGAGCGGCAAAGGTCGACACCATCTCCATCGGGAAGCCCGAGATCGAGCACCAACAGATCGTAGTCGTTTATGGCCAAGACCTCCGAGGCGCCGGCCACCGTCGAAGCATGGTCGACGGCGTGGCCTTCCTCGACCAAACCCCGAACCATGACCTTGGCCAGGGTCGCATCGTCTTCGACCAGCAGCAATCGCACCGCCCAAGTGTTCCACGAACCGCATGAAGAAGCGATGAAGGGCGTCTTCACCTCGGTTTCACCGCCCACTATTTACGGTCGGAAGCATGCTATCGACCGTCGAAAACGTGGCAGGCTCGAACCTCATCACCCGGGACCCGGAGCGAGCAGCCGCAGCCCACCTGCTCCGCCGAACCGCCCTCGCCGTTCGCCCTGAGCGGGTCGATGAGCTGGCATCGATGAGCTGGTCCGACGCCGTAGCAGCGGTGCTGGACCAGCCAGGAGCGTCCGGGCAACGAGGTTCCAGTGGCGGGAAGGCCCCCGCTACCGAACACTGGACCGACACGACCGATTGGTGGATCGACCGGATGGCCGCCGCAGACAGCGGCCTGACCGACCGGCTGGCCTGGTTCTGGCACGGTCTGCTGACCACAAACGCCTACAAGGTCTCGGCCAACTCGTTTCTGGCCGAGCAGCTCGATCACTTGCGAACAAACGCCACCGGCAACTACCGGACGCTACTCCATGGCTATGTGACCGGCGGGGCGCTGCTGGAGTATCTCGAAGCCAGCCACTCCGTGGCCTCCAACCCAAACGAGAACCTGGCCCGAGAATTGATGGAGCTGTTCACCGTCGGCCGTGGCAACTACAACGAAGACGACGTCAGAGCCGCAGCTCGGGCGTTGGCCGGCTGGGTCGTCGAGGACGACGAGGTGCAGTTCCGGCGGGAGAACGCCTTCGTGGCCCCGCTGATCTACCTGGGCGAACAGGCCGAGTGGGACACCACAATGATCGTCGATCGGCTATGCGATCACCCCGCCACCGCTACCAGGATCGCCAGCAGGCTGTGGGATCACCTGGTCGGCGTTCCGCTCACCGATGCGGCGGCCACCGACTTAGGCGACTGGTGGCGGGCTCAGGACTTGGAGATATTGCCGCTTGTGGAACGCATCCTCAACGATCCGACATTCGCCAGCAGCAGCCTGAGCAGGCCGCGAGGCGCTTTGGAGTGGTACTGCGCGGCTCGCTCGGTACTCGGCTTCGACGACGAAAGTTGGTACCTGGAGAACCTGGGCCAGATGCCGTATCTCCCGCCAAGCGTCGCCGGCTGGCCGAACGGGACCCGCTGGCTGGCCCCCGGTCCACTCCTGAGCCGGGCATCGTTCATTCACAGCATCGACCTCGGTGAGATTCTGCGCCGCTCCCCCGGGTCGACCTCGGCTTCGAGGACCGAAGACATCCTCGACCGGTGCTCGCTGTTCGAGGTCTCACCCCAGACCGTCGAAGCCATCGCCCAGGTGGCAAACGTTCCAGACATATCCCCCGAGAGCACCCAGCTCGTCCGTTGGCGACTGGCGTTGACAAGCCCGGAGTTCAACCTGACATGAGCGACCCATCTCGACATTCATCGATCAGCAAGCCGAGCCCTCTCTCATCGCTCAGCCGCCGGCGGTTCATCCAGTCCCTGACTGCAGCGGGTGTAGTCACCGCGGCTGGTGGTGCGGCTTTTGGCCTTCGAAACTCGGGCACCGACCGCGGGGCCGGATCGAGCGGACCGCTGGCAACCGGTCGAGGGGCCGGAAGCCAGCGATCAGCGACCTCGGTCGGCGGGGCCGACGCGGTACCCGGGCGCCGTCTCCCGGGTGCCGTCGATGGCCGTGTGCTGGTGGTGGTTGACCTGCAGGGAGGCAACGACGGCCTGTCGACGCTCATCCCGGCAGGAGACCCGCGGTACTACGACTACCGGCCAAGTTTGGCTGTCGCCGATGACGAGGTTCTGGCCCTCGACGACGAGGTCGGACTCCATCCGGCGCTGGCCAGGTTGCATCGCAGAGGAATCACGACTGTGGAGGGAATCGGCCCGGTGGATGGTGACCTTTCGCATTTCGCCATGACCGAACGCTGGGAGCGGGGCGACGCAACCGGCACCGGCAACCTGCGAACCGGCTTTCTGGGCAGGTTGGCCGACGCTCTCGACGATGGCTCCCCTCTTGTCGGGGTCTCGATGCTCGGCCCGACCGCTCATCTGCTGACCGACCAGGCCGCCACCATGTCGCTCAGCGGACCAGACGACCTGTGGTTTCTTGAACCAAACGACTGGATCGACGTAGCGGCGTTCCAGCAGGGCGTCGGCCTCTACTCCGGTGCTCAGGCCGCGACAGCTTCACCATCAGGCCCGCTACTTGAGACCGCCGCAGCTTCCTACCGGGAACTGTCGGCCCTGGCCGTGGACCTGGCCGAGCGCCGCGGCGATGACGAGCAAGAGGAGATCGACTGGGAAAGTCCCATGGTGCAAGACGGCGGACAGCTGGGTAGCAGCCTCTCTTACGCCGCCGACCTCATCGCCGCCGATGTCGGGGTCCGGGTGGTCTACGCCGCAGACAGCGGCTATGACACCCACCAGGGCCATCGCTGGGAGCAGGAAGCCAACCTCGGCCGGCTCGACGCTGCGGTCGACGGCTTCTTGGAGCGAGCAGAGGAGCTGGGCTTCGCCGATCGGGTGCTGGTGGCGACCATCAGCGAGTTCGGGCGACGAGTACCGGAGAGCAACGACGGCCTCGACCATGGGGCGGGGTCGACGATGCTGCTTGCCGGACCGGTTGGAAACCAACGGCTCGGGATACGTTCACCGCTCGACGATCTCGACGAAGACGACAACCTGCGGATCGGCATCGGCTTCGACCGCTACCTGGCCGGGCTGGCCGAGGGCTGGATGGGCGTCGAGGCCGCTTCGGTTCTGCCAGGCGAACCAGACCCGCTGCAACTGCTGTAGCCACCGAGTATCGCTCTGGCTTTAGTCGTAACGCGGAAGGGGAGCCAGGTCTTGCGACCTGACTCCCCTTCTCAATTCTTGTTGATATACGACCGAGCTAGCGGCCGACTACTCGATGCTTAGGCAGCAGCGCGAGCGGTGCTCAACCAGCCGTCGACCAGGTCGCGGTTTTCAGCGATCCACTCTGCGGCATGGCGCTTAATGTCATCCTCGGTGTCTTCACCGTTGGTGTACTTCACGTTCTGGTTAGCAACTTCGATGACGTCGAGTACGACGGTCTCGAACAGCGCCTTCGCAGCCGGGTTGGCGTCAACAAATTCCTTGTTGGCGGTCACCTGGATGTCAGCGGAGGCCCAGCCGAGCCAGCACGGATCGTTGGTGCAGGTAGCTCCGAGAGCGGTCGCCCCAGTGTCTACGAAGTCGAATGCCTCGTTGGTCGAGCCGTCGAGGATGTTCTCCTCGCCGCCCATGCTCAGCCACAGGCTGTTGTCACCCGGGATCAGCTGGGTCAGGTAACCCGACGGGCTCCAGGTGTACTGGATAACCGGCTCACCGGCATTTGCCCGGTTGACTGATTCGGCGATCATGCCGTCGTAGCCGGCCTTGACCTGGGACAGGTTGTCCCAGCCGTTGAAGGACAGGATGTCGTTCAGAATGTCGTCGCAAGTCCAGTCCTCGGGGCAGCCGAAGAGGTCGGCCTTGCCGTCACCGTCATCGTCGAACAGAGCGACGAGTTCAGGGTCATCGTTGATCTGGCCAAGGGTCTTGATGTCATACTCTTCGGCGACAGACTTGGTGATGAGAAGGCCCTCGAGGCCGGAGGCCAGCAGCTCGTTGCCGAGAATCTCGACCTTGTCGCCAACCTTCGAGCCGTCGGGCAGCTCGNNGCCATGGCGGTGTAGCCATTCGACGGCGGGAACTCACTGGCCGCCGGGTCGCTTACCTCATAGCCAAGCTCTTCCAGCAGAGACGCATAAATGGCGGCCTGGAAGTAGCCGGTGCTCCAGTTGGCTCGGGCTGCAGTGACCGAAACCCCTTCGCCAGGCATTGAAAGTTCGTCCGTTGCTTCGCCCGCGGCTTCCACCGCTTCATCGGCCGCGTCGCTCCCGCATGCCCCCGCCACTATGGCGAAGGTTGCAAGCACGGCGAACAGCCAGCTCATTCGTTTCATCATTTTGTTTACTCCCAGTTGTCTACAGGCGCGCCGCCCTAGCCACCGTGTTACTGGACAGACGAGGGAACGCAATCAAACATGGTAGTTGCTGCGAGGCCTGTTAATGCCCCGCGAGCGCCTCGGCTGGCTCTAAACCCGCTATTTCAGGCGAATTTTTCTCCACGCTAATAGTGGATTGAGCGCCATTTGCAATCTCGCTGTACACCTTTAGCCTCCCGAAGAAGCCAAGGATCCCACGAGCTGAAACGAACAGGATAAATCCGGCGGCAAAGGCCAACATCGCTCCGATGCCCGAGAAATATCTTGCGTTCGCCACTCTCAGGACCGAGAACACCCAGCCAGCGGAGAGGCCCATGAGGCCAAGTCCTAACGCTCCGGTGAGGACCGCCCAGGTCCACTGATGACGAGCGGACATGGTTGGCGCTAGCAGCCCGACGATGATTGGTAGCGCAATAGCAGCGAGGAGATAGATCGATGCCAGCGGGCCATGCCTCCAGCCCAAAACCGCGATAAATGAGGCAAAACCAAGCAATCCGATGAGGGCCATTCGGT
>JBOEHD010000098.1:514-14401 GCA_050633745.1 Acidimicrobiales bacterium | reverse complement strand
CCACTCGCCGCCGAGGTACTTGGTCTCCCATTGGTCGAAAACCTCGCCGAGGCCACCGACCGGTCGATAGAGCGCCGGGATTCGGAAATCGAGTAAGAACGGTCCGAGCCGATCGACCGGATACACCCACAGCAGCGCGACGAGCGCCGAGACGAGGCCAATCGCCATAGCCGGTTCACGGCCCGAGGATGATTCGGCGTTCTTGAAGTTGTCAACCGCTGAACGAAGCCTCGAGCGACTGAGGCCGGAGGCCAGTCCAAGGGCGCACGCCCCGAGGATGGCGATGACCAGTGGCGGTAGACCAAGACGTGGACCGTTGGACGAGATACCGTCGGTGACGATCAACTCTGCAGCAACCGCGGAGTTATTGATCCGCTGGATCTCCTGGGCTGCAATGTTGGCCGCTATCTCACCGGCGTCGGCCTGTCTACGGATCTCGTCCAGCTCGGCCTGGATCTCTGGAGTCAGCACGGTCTCAGCTCGCTCATCGAACGACCAACCCGAGTACAGCGAGACCACTGCGAGAGCCACAGCAACAAAGCCGCCGACGAGGCGGCCCCAGGCAACCCCCTCGGGCACCGGCCGCAACTCACCGACCGGACTACTCCAGGCCCAGTACCAACCTCCGCCGACCATCAGCAGACCGCCTGCAATCGCCAGGTATGGGCCGGGGCCGTGGCTGTAGGCCGCGGCGATGGGGTTGGCTTTCACCAGCACGAAAGCCAGCGCAGTAAGAACAGCAGCGCCACCGGCCATCGTGGCTCCGACCGCGTTCAGCCAATCTGACCCGCGAGCGGTGAACGCCAACGACCAACCGACACAGAGCAGAGCAAAGATCGCCGCAAACAAGACGAACAAGCCATAGTAGGAACCACCGGAGGCGTCGGTCCCGTTGAAAGCCAAGCCCGCCAGGTCGAGATCGTCGGCCCGGGCGTAACCGCTGATCAGACCCGAATCGGTCGACCAATTCAACAACACCGCAATGACCGAGACAATGCCACCGAGTCCAACGACTCCGGCCGCTGCTCGCTCGCTGCCGAGCAGCGAGGTGTATGCGCCTGCGCCGGGCTTGGCTGCGGGCCGAGCGAAGCCAGGCTCGTCGAGTAGCGCTTCAGGGTCTTTGCGGTGGTTCCATGCTGCCCGCAGCCTGCCGAACATGCTGCCGCCGTCTGAGGCTTCGGGCTGGGAAATCCGGTCGAGGACCACGGCAACGATGAAGTAGGCCAGGCCTGCAGAGCCTGCGAGACCGACGTCGAGGTTTGAAACGGCACGGAAGATGAGCAGGCCGAGCCCGGCAGCGCCCATGATGGCGGCGATGCCACCCATCGAGATCGCCAGCAGCAGGGTCTGGTTCAGACCGGTCATGATGGCTGGGCGAGCGAGCGGCAGCTGAACGTCTGTCAGCACCTTAAATTCGGGCGCACCAAAACTTCGGCTGGCCTCAACTACATCTTCGGGAACCTGGCGGATGCCGAGGTTGGTAAGCCGTACCAGTGGCGGCAGGGCGAAGATCATGGTGACCATCGTCGACGGCACCTCACGGAAGCCGAAGAAGAAGATGATCGGCAACATGAACACGAAGGGGTGGATGACCTGCATGGCATCGAGAATGGGTCGCACTACCTGCCACACCGAATTAACCCTGCCGCACAGGATGCCGAGAGGGATGCCGATGATTGCGCACAGGAAGACCGAAACGATGATCAGGCCGACCGATTCCATCGTTGCCTGCCAGTAGCCGGTGCCGAGGAACCCGCACAGTGTCAAAGCTGCGCCGGCCATGATGCCGACCTTGACCCCCCGCACCAGGGTGCCGACGAGGAAGAACGCTAAAACGATCCAGACCCAGGACACGCTGAGCAAGATGTCCTGCACCACGTTGTCGAACAGGAACTGGAATGGCCAGCGGATCACGTCGAGCACGTGGGAAAGATTGTTGTTAGTCCAGTCGACCGCCTGATCGACCCACTCCCCGAACGGGATCTCCCACTGATCGAGGATGCCCTCGTCGAAGATGCTGGTGTTGTCTGCTAGTACGCCCATTACATGAACACCTCTCGCTCGAAGCCGTCGACAAGTGACTCGACACGGCCCATCTCTTCAAGAATCTCTCGGGGATCGATACGCCCGATCAGCGCGCCAGCATCGTTGATGACGGCGATCGGCAATCCACGGCCCGCAGCAGCGTAGAGCTGGTTGAGGGTTGCATCGGGAGAGGCTTTTTCGAAATCGGTTCGGACCGCCTGGGCCAGATCGGTGCTGCCGACACCGGCGGCACGGACCCCGTCCTCGGTGGTGATGAGTCCGGTTGGTCGACCGGACTCGTCGATGACGAACGCCCCGGCCCGACCGGTGAGGACCTCGATTGCGTCCACCAGGGAGGTACCGGCCTTGATCGGCTGGGCATCGTTCATCACTTCGCTGGCCACGATCACTCGACCCTGATCGACGTCCTGCACGAACTCGGCCACGTAACCGGTGGCCGGTTGGGTGAGAATCTCTTCCGGGGTGCCGATCTGGACGACCGCACCGTCTTTCATAATGCAAACCCGGTTGCCTACCCGGAGGGCCTCATTCAGGTCGTGGGTGATAAACAAGATGGTCTTTTGCAGTTCGTTCTGAATCTCCATCAGCTCGTCCTGCATTTGCCTGCGGATGAGCGGGTCGAGGGCGCTAAACGCCTCGTCCATCAGCAGGATGTCGGGGTCGCTGGCCAACGCACGGGCCAAGCCGATGCGCTGCTGCATACCACCGGAGAGTTCGCTCACTGCATTCTGGGCGTAGGCCTCAAGCCCAACCAGCGAAAGCGCCTTCATCGAGGCCCGGTCTCGCTCGGCCTTTGAGACCTTCTGCACCTTGAGCCCGTAGCCGGTGTTATCGATGACGTTGCGGTGCGGGAACAGCGCAAAGTGCTGGAACACCATGCCCATCTTTTCCCTTCGAAACGCCTGCAGCGATGGGCCGCTGAGCTTCTGCACGTCGACCCCGTCGACAATCACTTCTCCGTGGGTGATCGGGTGCAAACGATTGACCGTTCGAATGGCCGTGGACTTTCCGGAACCGGACAAGCCCATGACGACGAAGATCTCGCCCTTCTTGACCTCGAAGTTCACGTCGTGCAAACCGACCACGTGTCCGGTCTGGGCCTGCACTTCGTTCTTGCTGACACCTGCTTTGGCGAGGTCGAACGCCCGACCTCGAGGTTGCGGCCCGAAGATCTTATAGACGTTTTTGAGGCTTATGATTTCCTCGCCAAAATCGGCCATTCAGCTACACTCCCCGGCCCCCAGTACCCACCTCGAACCCGATTGTCTGGGGAGAGAAGCACAAGTTGCATGATAGAAATCCGTTGCGACGACCATACCCCCCGACCTGTGGCCGATCGAGTCCGACGGTCTCAGCTCCCCATAGCAGGGTGTTGCTGTAACGGATTTGTCACACGTTTTGGCCCTAGAGAAGCCATTGTTCCCACCTTGCGGGGTGATTTGTCACCCATTCTTGGGCAACGACATCAATGCTTGCACCCTTATTCTCGACCCGATCGATCAGATCGAGCTGATCTTCGGTGCTGAGCTGAAAGTTGAGCAAGAACTGCCAAATGTCGGGAGCCTTGGCGCTCAGTTCTGGCGATCCCACCTTCAACAACGGCTCGGGCGCATAGTCGCAGCTTTGTGCCCGTCCGGCTTCGATGTCGGCCTCGCAAATCGCGGTTCGAGGTGGCAGCGACACTTCGACGAGGTCGAAGCGGCTGATCTCGGCGGTCGGTGTCCACCAATACAGCAGGACCGGCTCGTTGGCTTGGATCGAACGCGCGACCTCGGTCGCCGTCGCCTCGTCAGAACCGCTGTATACCACTTCGAACGGCAGATCGAGCGCCGCCACTATCTGCTCGTCTGCTTGCTCATAGTTCGGAGCGGTACCGAGGAAGCGACCACGAGCACCGGTTTCGGCGGTGGCGAAGCGAGCGGCAACCGCGCTGTTATCGAAGCCCTGCCAAGCTGCGAGGGAAGGGTCATCCTCGATGACAAACCGGGGCACGTACCAGCCGATCTTGCCGACAACACCTAGATCGCCAAGCCGGGCCACGCTTCCGGATTCCAGAAGCTCACGTTCTTCCGGTTCAAGCGACGACGGCCAGAGTTCTAACACCGCATCGAGCTCTCCGGATTGCAGGTCGCTCATAATCTTGCCGGTGTCGACCATCTCGATGGCCTCGACCGGATAGCCGAGCCGAAGTTCAATGATCTTTTCGGCGATCGCCACGTTGAGCCGAGCCCCGGTCCAATCGGTTACCGCCAGGGTGATGGTTGGCTTCAATTCCAGCCGTGATCGGGGAACATCAGCCGAATCATCATCGCCTGCCGTTGAGCCGTCGACGTCTTCTTCGGACGTTGGTGGCCGGCTCTCGTCGGCCACGCCCGAAGTGCAGGCCACTAGACCGAGACACAAGAGTCCGATGATGGTGGCGGACAAAACCAACTTCGATCCCACGATCGGCATCGTAGCTATCGATGGTCAGAAATCTGACAGCGCAGCGGCTACGGTCACGGCCATGCGCTACGACCATCCTGCATCTGAGGGAATGCTCTTGGACCCTCGGAGCAGCTGGTGAGCTGGCAACAAATGTTGATCGTCGCTGCTGTGATGATCATCGGCTCGATGGTCCATGGTTCGACGGGGATCGGCCTGGGGCTGATCGCCGGACCAGTATTGGTGTCGGTAGAGCCGGACTATCTGCCCGGCCCGCTGATGCTGGTCTCGGTCCTGATCGGCATTCGCCATCTGCTGGTTGAACACCAAAACATCGACAGGAAGATCCTGGGCAGGCTCGTGCTGGGAATGCCCATCGGTGTTGCGTTGGCCGTTCTGCTCCTCACCAGGCTCGACGATCGCACCATGTCGTTTGGCATCGGCGGCCTCATCGTGGTGACAGTGGCAGCTCTGCTGGCGGGCGCTGAACTGCCTCGTACCAGCACAAATGAGGTGATCGGTGGGGCAGCCTCGTCTTTCGGTGCGGTGACCGCCGCGGTGCCTGGACCCCAGCTTGTGATGACGCTGCACGATCTACCCGGACCTCAGATGCGGCCCACGATTGCCGCCACGACCGCCATAAGCGGCGTCGCCACCGCGGTATCGCTGACTCTGGTCGGCCGATTTGGAGCAGATGAGCTGCTGCTCTGGGGCGGCCTGATACCTCCGGTGCTGATCGGATTGTTCCTGGCTCGGTTCGTTCGCCCGTGGCTCGATCGAGAGATGTTTCGTCCGGTCATCCTGGTCATCGCTCTCATCGGCGGGCTGGCTCTGATAATCAGGAACCTCTAATACGCGCTGATACCCATCCCACACAGCACGACCTGATGGCTTTTTGAGGCGGCGGTCGCAGCCCGTCTAGCATGCCCGCCATGGATCGTCTGGCAGGTAAAGTCGCGTTGATCACCGGAGGGGCCCGAGGCCAAGGGGCATCGGAGGCCGCGCTCTTTGCCGAGGAGGGTGCCGCTGTGGTTATCACCGACATCCTCCCCGAGGGCCAGGCGATGGCCGACAAGATCGGCGGCACGTTCTTCGAGCACGACGTCACCGACGTCGGGGCCTGGAAATCCATCACCGACGAAGTGGTAGCCGAACACGGGAAGATCGACATTCTGATCAACAACGCTGGCATCTTCCGCCTCGGTGGGGTGAACGACACCGATCAGGAACTGTGGGACACGACCATCGCCATCAACCAGACCGGCGTCTTCCTCGGCATGCAGGCAGTTGCCCCCACGATGGTGGCTAACTCATCTGGCTCGATCATCAATATCTCGTCGATAGCCGGGCTTCGGGGGGCCAGCGTCGCTCTGGCCTATGGGGCCAGCAAATGGGCGGTGCGGGGCATGACAAAGAGCGTGGCCAGAGAGTTAGCTCCCAACGGTGTGCGGGTGAACTCGATCCACCCCGGCATCATCGACACACCGATGCTGCAGACCTTCGACAACGCCGGGCTGCGGGAGCAAGTCCAGGCGGCGATCCCCATGGGCTTCGAAGCATCAGCCGACGATGTGGCCAATATGGCATTGTTCTTGGCCTCAGATGAGAGCCGCTACTGCACCGGCTCGGAGTTCATCGTCGACGGCGGCATGACCTGCTGAACTGGGGCTGAGCTCAGCTCGCTGAGCTACGATCGAATCATGGACGGTATTCACGACATGGGCGGCACCGAAGGCTACGGCCCCGTGCCATACATCGCCGAAGAAGTGGTCCGAATGACCAACCGCTGGGAGGCGTTCTCCGGGGCCGCTCTGTTCGCCCTCATGCGCTCGGGCAAGAGCAATATCGATGCTCACCGTCACCGAATCGAGCGGCTCGATCCCAGTCGCTATCTGCCCATCTCATACTGGGGAAGATGGTTGGCATCGATCGAGTCAGCAGCCGTCGACCAGGGCATCGCCGAACAGAGCGAGATCGACGCGGCCATCGCCGCCCTGGGCCACGACCCGGCCTCGACCGCCCCACCACCGAGAATGAACCCGGTAACAGCGTTGGAGTCTCGTTCCAATGACTCGACGTTTCTGCGGTCGATCGATACGCCGCCACGGTTTGCAGTCGGGGATCAGGTGTCGACACTGAGTCATGCCCCGAGTAGTGGCCATCACCGACTCCCCCGCTATGTGCGAGGTCGTACCGGCACCATCGCCCGCAGCTACCCGGCCTTTACCTTCCCCGACGCGGTGGCCCACAACAAAGGTGAACAACCGACCTACGTCTATGCCGTCGGGTTCTCGGCCACCGAACTGTGGGGCCCCGAGAGCGACCCAAACCAAATCTGCCATCTCGATGTGTTCGAGCCCTACCTAATCTCCCCGGAATAGAACTAGCGAACAGCGAGAACCAAAGACAGTGAACAGCGAGAACCAAACATAGTGAACAGTGAGAACCGAAAATCATGACCACTGAAGACCAAACGTTGGCCGAGCTCCAAGCGATCAGGGCCGAGGCCCTCGAGGGCATCCTCGTCGAGAAGGGCATCCTGACCGACACCGAAGTCGACTACTTCATCGAAACCTGGAACCACAGGATCGGGCCGATGGTCGGGGCCTCTGTGGTGGCAAGAGCATGGGTCGACGAGGGCTTCAAGGCTCGACTGCTCGACGATGCCAATGCCGCAGTCACCGAAATGGGGGTCAATGCCGGGCGGTTGGAACACCTCGAGGTGGTGATCAACGAACCAGGAGTCCACAACGTCGTTTGTTGCACGCTCTGTTCCTGTTATCCGTGGACACTGCTCGGGCTACCTCCCGGCTGGTACAAGTCTCCGGAGTACCGGTCGAGGATCGTTAGAGAACCTCGAACCGTGCTCGACGAGATGGGGCTCACGCTCGACCCCGAGACCACCGTGCAGGTGTGGGACTCAAGCTCCGAGGTCCGCTACTTGGTGATTCCCGAGCGACCAGCAAACACCGAAGACCTCTCCGAGGAAGAGTTGGCGGCGCTGGTCACCCGCGACTCGATGATCGGCGTGGCCAATCCGCTGGCCGCGACCGGTCAATCGGAGGCCGGATGACCTCGGTAGCAAAGGACGGCGATCCGCTAGACATCGACGGGCCAGCGGCGCCGCCCCGCGACAACGGCGAGCTGGTGTTCACCGCTCCCTGGCAGTCGAGGATGTTCGCAACCACCATGCGATTGCACGAGTCGGAGCGCATCGAGTGGGAACGTTTCCGCTCGGGCCTCATCCGAGAGATCGCCGAACACGAACGAGCGATTACCGATACCGCCGACTACGACTACTGGGGATGCTGGCAGCGAGCCCTCGAAGGCTTACTCAACGAGCTATCTGTTGTTTCGAGCAGCGAGTTGTCGGCCACCGCCGATGTGCTCGCCGCACGGCCAGCGGGGCATGACCACGATCACGGCGATCATGACCACAGTCACGATCACGGCCACCACCATCATTAGAACTGACCGGCACTAGAACTGACCGGCACTAGAACTGACCGGCGCTAGCACCTGCACCGGTCGGGGCTAGCCGAGGACTTCGGTTCTCCATCGATCCGGGGTCAGCGTCACCAGCGCTTCGTCGTGTCCGGGAAATGCATCGGCGTAGCCTGCGCCACCTTCGGCGCCAAGGTAACGAGAGGCGATGTCGGTGATGACCTCATGCCGCTCCGCTGCACTCATGACTTTCAGCGCCACCGGGCCTTCGACGGTCACATAGCGATACGGCCTGCCTTCATCCTGCACGCATAACGTTGCCCGACCCTCAGCTCGTAGCCGCTTCGCCTTCACCGACGCGTCGGCCATGGCGATTTCGAAGCCGCCGTTCGCGGTGCGTCGATACCAAACCGGGGCACAGAGCGGCCCGGCCTCGTTTCGGGCGATGGCCAGCACCGCCACACGCCGTTCGTCCAGAAATTCATCCCGTTCCGAGTCGCTCATCGTGGCCATAGAAGAAGCCCCCTTTCGATCGCCTCAGATTAGGCCGGACCACCAATTCGCTCCTATTCGCGGGCGATGTCCAGCACTCAGTCCAGACCCCGGACGCGTCCGGCCGTATGCGCTACTGCTGGCTGCTATCTGCTGGCGCAGCGATCGCCTGGCGGATCATCGCCAGGCATTCGTCGAAATGGCTTTCCGTGAGAGCGTGTCCGGCTTCCGGTAACAGTCTCGCTTCGCCTTGGGGGATGATGTTGTTGGTGCGGGCGACGAGCTGTTCGGCGTCGAACGCCTTGGACTTTGCCCCCGCAAGAACGTAAACCGGCGCGGTGATGGACTGCAGTTGCTCGTCGGAGAAAGTCGAGGCCAGCGGGAGCTTGATCGGATGGCCTCGCTGAGCTTGGAGCATCAATTCCCTCTCCGCCTTGTCGTTGAGCAGCGGCATGCGGAGCCGGTCTGCGAGTCGACGGCGAATCGGTTCTGGAGCAAACGATGCCATTGCACAGCGAACGCTCCATCTCATCAGCCGGAAGAGTTTAAGATCGGCGACCCCAACCGGGTCGAGGCCGATGACCGACGCGACACGCTCTGGCTTCATGGCATAGGAGAGGGCGATGTAGCCGCCAAGCGAGGCGCCGACAACATGCGGCCTGGTGATGCCCAGAGCGGCGAGCGCCTCAGCGAGCCAGACGGCGTAGTCGTCTGCGCTGGAGTAGCCGATGTCGGGTTTCGAGTGGCCAACATCACCCATGATGTCGATGGCGTACACGTCGTGTCCGTCGAGTGCTTCGGCATAGCGGATCCAGCGCACCGAGTTATCGGTCATGCCGTGAAGGAACACGATCGGTGTGCCAGAGCCCGGCCACCGATAGGCCCGCGTCGAACCGAAATGAGTCGCCACATCGATCGCCTCGGGAGGCCGCTTCGCTCGTTTCCACACGGCTGCTTCCTTGGCCCGGTACTTCGTTTCGGCCCGATCGCTGCTCCATTGTCCTTTGTACGTTTTTTCTTTAGCCATACAGGTGTATAGTAATCGCTGTGCCCAAGAAAGTCGACCATGAAGAACGACGCCGCCAAATCACAGACGCGGTGTGCCGAATCACGCTTCGAGGCGGGCTAAACGCGGCCACATTCAGGTCGATCGCAGCCGAGGCTGGAATGTCCGCGCCGTTGGTCCAGCATTACTTCGCCACCAAGGCCGAGATTCTCGACACCACACAACTTCACGTTGGCGAGCGCTCAACCGTTCGAATAATGGAATGGATCAACCGAACCGACGGCTCAGCACGTCAGGTACTGGGCGCATTCCTGAAGGCATTCATGCCAGACGATGACGACAGCCGCGCCGCCGGGTTGATGTTTCTCGCCCTCGCCACAGAGGCCATAGCGTCGATCGATCCGGACAATACCCAAGTTGGGCCCCGACAGGTCGAAGCCCAACTGATGTTGACGACGATCCTCAGCCAGCTTGAACGGGGCCCGCTACGAGACGGCGTAGACCCTGACATTGAAGCCAGGCTCCTCACGGCTATGACCACCGGCCTCGGGCAGTACGTCATGCTGGAAACGATCAGTGTGACCGAGGCACACGCCACAATCGACTACCACCTCGACAACGCGTTCGCCCCCGCGGACGGTGGCAGCTGAGGCCGGGGGTTTGCCCAGGTCAACCCGTAGACGGCTCAAAGGTTGTCAGGTACGCCTGCAACCGTTCGTCGAGCTCATCGAGGCTACGGGCCAGCGAGTTTAGCGACCGTTCCAACATCAGGTTGACCACCTCATCGGTGAACCGGTCCCGCCAATCGGAGTGAAAGCCGATGGCATGGATCTCGCGGGCATAGGCGTAGCCCAGCTCCCACGCGGTGCCGTCATCGGTGGCCAGACCATTGAGATTGACAACCAACAGGTCGGCACGATCTATCGCCGCCTTGTTGTTGTCGAAGATCTGATCGACGGTGTCCGCGGTCTTCGCCACGTTGTCGCGCTGAGGTAGGAACGTATCGAATCCAGCCGCCGCCACCTTGGCGTCCAGCTGCTCCATAAACCAGCGCTCCCCCTCATCGAAGAGCGGACCGGCAAGGTAGACGTATGGCTTGTTCATTAGGCCAGCCGTCGGACGGCGCCGAACAGCACACCGACACCGTGACCGGCCTGGTCGGCGGTGATGTTCTCGGCCTCGTTGTGGCTGAGGCCCGCTTCGCATGGCACAAAGATCATTGCTGTCGGGCCGTGGAGAGCGACGTAGCAGGCATCGTGGCCAGCACCGGAGATCATCCGTCGGTTGCTCAGCCCCAGCGCCTGGGCCGAAGCCTCGACCGCGTCGACCAGCCTGTCGTCGAAACGTACCGCTGCCGAATCGTTCCGCGGGGTGATGGTGTGGGTGACGCCGAATTTGTCGCAGCTCTCGGCAACCACGGCTCGCATATCGGCTTCCATCTGGTCAAGGACAGCCTGGTCTGGGTGGCGAATATCGAGGGTGCAGGTCAGGGTTTCGGGGATCGTGTTCGGCGAGACCGGCGTCGAATGGAACTGGGCGAAGGTTGCCCTGGCCCACTCGCCCTGCTTCTCGACTGCCGCATAGACCCCGTTGACCAACGCAGCCAGCGCCTTTGCCGGATCTTTGCGTCCGACCATCGGGGTTGGACCGGCGTGGGCTGGGAAGCCGCCGAGCTCAATGGTGAACCAACGTAAACCCTGAACTCCGGTGACCACCCCGATGTCGAGCTGTTCGGTTTCCAGGATTGGGCCCTGTTCGATATGCAGCTCGAACGCCGCGGCGAACGGCGCCGGGGCCGCCGGGCGGCTGCCGTTCCAGCCGAGCCGGTCGAGCTCATCACCGACCGAGATGCCATCGACGTCGACGAGGCTCCTGGCCTCGGCCAGTTCCATCTTTCCCGCCCACACCGCTGAGCCCATCATCGAATGCTGGAACCGTGAGCCTTCCTCGTTTGTCCATACCACGAGCTGCACGGGGTGGGTGGTTTGGATGCCTAGATCGTTCAGCCGCTCGATGACTTCGAGCCCGCCGAGTACGCCGTAGACCCCATCGAAGCGTCCACCGGTTGGCTGAGTATCGAGGTGGCTGCCGATCACGATCGGCTCGGCGGTCGGGTCGGTTCCCGCTCGGGTGACCCACAGATTCCCGATCTCGTCGGTCTCGGCTGTACAACCGGCAGCGACGGCCCAACCGAGGAACAGTGCCCGACCGGCGGCGTCGTCATCGCTCAACGCTTGGCGGTTACTACCGCCGTTCACCGTCGGCGCCACCTCGGCCATATCCATCAAACGGCTCCACAGCCGAGCTTGATCAATCGTTTCCACGGTCTGGGCTTCAGCTTGATCGGTCATGGTCGCAATTGTAGTTGCGATGGCAACCCGGATCAGCCGGGCTGGCCCGGACCGGGCGATCGAACCGATCACAGGGTTGAGCCAGTTAGCCACAGATGGCGATTACCGTGAATACTCGGACGGTGACAGACGCGATCGCCGTCAAAGGGCTGCGAGCCCTCCCGTATTACCTCGGCGGATTCCTCGGACCGTTTGGAACCACGATCATCGTGCCCATGCTGCCGGAGCTGCGGGAACACTTCGATGTTGACTCCAGCGCCATCAGCTGGGGGTTTTCGGCGTATCTGTTTCCCATGGCCGCCTTCCTGCTGGTGTCGGGCACGATCGGCGAACGTTTCGGTCGCCGCAAAGTGCTGCGGATAAGCGTCGCCTCCTATGTCGGCGCGTCGATTCTGGTGTCGATGGCCCCGACGCTGGGGCTGTTTCTTGCCGCCCGGGCTATCCAGGGGGTGGGAAATGCCTTCATCACTCCCCTGCTGATCGCCGGCCTGGCCGACGTCACCCCTGAGGCCCAGCTCGGTCGGCGGCTCGGCCTCTATTCGAGCTTTCAGGCTGCCGGAGGGGGCATGGCTCCGTTCGCCGGTGGTTTGGCCGCGGCACTGGACTGGCGGCTCGCGTTCTGGGGCACAGCAGCGGTGGCAACGATTATTCTGGCCTTCCCGCCGCCCGGCGAGCGGCGGGTTGGAGGCGATCGTCCGCCGATACGCCCACTGGTATCGAAACGGCTCGTGATTCTCGGCCTGGGAGCGCTGGCCGCGGCCGCAGGCCCGATCGGGGCCGGCATTCTCATCGGGCTCAAGAGCAGAGATGTGCTGGGCATGGACCCGACAACGGCAGGCCTTCTCCTGGCCAGCGGCAACTTCGGGGCCATGTTGCTCGGCCCGCTATTCGGCAGGCTGATCGACCGCTACGGGGCCCGGGTCTGTGGCATCGGCGCCACCATGACCATCAGTTTGCTGATTGCCGCCCAGAGCACCACCGACACCGTGGCCTCCACCGCCGTGCTCTTCTGCGCCACCGGTTCGCTGTTCGGGTTTCTCGTCGCTGTGCTGCAGAAGGTCGGGGCATCGATCGTGCCCGAGAACCGCGGCGGCGCACTATCGGCGGTACTGGCTTTCCGATTCATCGGTCACGCCATCGGCCCACTGCTGTGGGTGCCGGTATTTAGTCGCTCGGTTAGCGCCGCTTTCCTCGGTAGCGCCGCGCTCGGTGTGCTCACAATCGCCGCCATCGCCATGGCCGTGCCCGGTCA
Organism: Acidimicrobiales bacterium; assembly: GCA_050633745.1. Taxonomy (GTDB): domain Bacteria; phylum Actinomycetota; class Acidimicrobiia; order Acidimicrobiales; family SZUA-35; genus JAHELU01. The sequence goes on along the minus strand of JBOEHD010000098.1, from coordinate 1,386 downwards.
CACTCGTTCCGGCACACCGGCGGTAGCAGCCGGCGCCCTGGGTGGGGTGGCCAGCACAAAGAACAACATGCCAGCTCCAGCCAGCAGCGCAAGAATCGTGAAACCCAAACGGTAGCTGCCGGTGCGGTCGGCCAAGATTCCGGCCACCAAAGGTCCGCCCATCATGCCGAGCATCACGATCACCGAAGACAGGCCCATGATTTTGGCGAACGACGTCGATCCAAAATAGTCGGCTCGCAGGGCCTGCATAAGTGGGCCGCGGACACCCCAGGCCAAGCCGTGGAATGGCACGAACAACCAGATCATCCACCGTGCGTTGGCGTATGTCAGCAGCAGCAGACCGATCATGTGGCCGACCATGGCCATCGAGGCCAGCAGACGTTTGTTAACCCGGTCGCCGAGCACGCCACCACCGAGCTGGCCGAAGAATTGCAGCAGCGGCATCGCCCCACCGACGAAGCTGGCCTCCTGAAGGGTGAAACCTTGCTCGCTTGTGAGATAGAGCGCCAGGTGGGCGATAACCGCGCCGACCACGAGCAGCGCGGTGCCGTGACCGAGCGAGATCATCCAGAACGCTCTGGTTCGTACCGCTTCCCTGGCCGTGAAGTGAACGTCGGACACTCCCTCGGCCCGCGGCTTTTTGTCTACTGGATCGGTCGGGTCGACCCCGTCGACATGCTCGCCCCGGTCGGCCGGGCTATCGCCGAACAGCGCGGTCAACGGGTAGGCAACCGCCACGATCGCCAGACCGCTCAGCGCCGCCGTCCAGCGCCAGCCGAGGTTACGCAGCACCCAAACCACGCCGGGTGTTGCCGCTCCACCGATGGCAAACCCGGTCCCCGATAGTGAGAGGGCCTTGGCCCGGTTCCGTT
>JBOEHD010000098.1:0-467 GCA_050633745.1 Acidimicrobiales bacterium | reverse complement strand
CATGCCGAGGCCCATGACGATGACCCCGACCCTCATGATCAGCCGGGTCCCGAATTTGTCGAGGGCCCACCCCTGCAGCGGGCCGAGCAAACCGCTCTCGGCTCGCATCAGTGAGAACGCGGCGGAAAAGTGGGTCTTACTCCAGCCGTAGTCGCGCTCTAGAAGTACTGCATAGCTGCCGAATGCCTGGGTCAGTAAACCACTGTGGAGCGCTTGGATTGCTGCCCCTCCACCGACCATTTTCCAGCCGTGAAAGGTCTTTCTACCAGACCCCATTAACTAGCGGTCGTTCGGGCTCGCCGTTCGACCGCGGGCGGGAGATCAAATTCCATTGCCTGGAGCTTGGTAGATCACAACAGGCGGCACAAGTTGAATATGCGGTGCTACGGGCCTCAAGACAGGGCGCTGTCTACAAAGCTGACGTAGCAGTCGTTGGGGACTTCCATGTCGAAGCGCTCGCAGTAGGC
>JBOEHD010000097.1:0-26843 GCA_050633745.1 Acidimicrobiales bacterium | reverse complement strand
CCGTACTCGATGCCGTTGTGAACCATCTTCACGAAGTGCCCCGCGCCGTTCGGCCCGCAATGAAGCCAGCCCTGCTCGCCAGGCTTCGGCTCACCGTCGAGGCCAGCGGTTCGCGGTGCAGACTCGATGCCGGGAGCGATCGTTTCGAAGATCGGCTGCAGGTGCTCGATGATCTGGTTTTCGCCGCCGATCATCAGTGAGAAGCCGCGCTCGAGCCCGAAGACTCCGCCGGAGGTGCCGATGTCGACGAAGTGGATGCCCTGTTCGCTGAGCTCGGAGGCTCGGTCGACGTCGTCCTGCCACATTGAGTTCCCACCATCGATGATGATGTCACCTGGATCGAGGTGCTGGGCGACCCGCTCGATGGTTTCACCGGTGTAGGCAGCCGGGACCATCACCCAGGCAATTCGGGGTTGTGGCTTTCCGCCGTTGGCTTCGCTGGAAGCCCCTTCGGCGAGAGCGGCGGCGAACTCTTCGAGGGTGTGTGCGCCGACCGCGCCTTCGGCGGCGAGCTTGTCGACGGCTTCGGTGTCCAGGTCATAGGCGACCGCTGTGTGGCCGCCAAGCATAAGACGCCGAACCAGATTGGCGCCCATTCGTCCGATACCAACCATGCCAATTTGCATTGCGATCCTCCGGCAGAAAAGTTGACCACCGGTCGGCAGCCAATTCCTCAACCATCGGCCTCGGCAGCGGGAGAATGAGGAAGTTATGAACCTCGATGTTCGGCGGCTTCGAGATGTCCATCCCACGGGTTCGGCCATGGCAAACAGGCCTGTCGCCGGGTAGTCTCAAACTATTCTGGAGGGCCACCCAAACCGTACGTCGCTGACCACTGCACAGCAGGCGCCGCTTCGGGCCCAAGGGCCGATCCTCGACGAGGTACCGACGGCCGAGACCTCGGCGGCTACCAACCGCCAAGAGCTCTACGTCGAGCCAGAGCCGAGAGTCACCCCGCTGATGGTCGGCGCGGCTGCGATGGCCTTTCTGTTTTGCCTCGGAGGCGTCGCGGTGTGGCTTCTGGGTCGAGGCGACGGAGACTCTCAGGCCACATCAGCCGAGATTGTGTCCGGTCCATCGACAACCGCCAGACAGGGCACCGACGATTTCGAAGCGGCCCCGATCGATATTGCCACCCTGCCGCCAAACCCGTCGGAGTTGGACTCGCTGGTCGAGACAACTGAGGCAAGCTCCCGGGCCGAAACAACGACATCGCAGCGGTCGACGACGACCACCGGGGCGACGACATCCCAGCCCGAGGTCACCGTCACCGAGCCATTTGCCCTGATGAACCTAGTTGGTCAAACGCAGTCGCAGGCCGAATCACAGTTGGCCGCGGCAGGGCTTACGTTTGAAACCTCATCCAGGGCGAGTTTGGCCGCCGCGTCCCAGGTGCTCAGTACAACGCCGAGTGGGGGAAGCAATGTTGAGCCGGGGGCGACGATTTCAATCGTCGTTTCCTCTGGCCCGCCATGCGTGCTCCCCGATTTGGTCGGCCTGACCGTCGCCAGGATGGCCGCTGCCCTTTCGGCCTCAGGTTGCCCGGCGGCCAAGCAGGCCCTGGTCGAATCCGACCTTCGGCCCAACACCGTCGTTTCCGCCAACTTGGTCGAGACCTCAGCCGGGGTCGACGTCGTGGCCCGGATTTCGCAGCCCGATGGGGCGAGCTGTCCCAACGGCGCTCAGCTGCGCTCGCTGGTAAACGGCCTCGTCGGCAAGGCAGATGCTGCGGCCAGGGCCGAGATCCAGCAGGCCGGTTGCACCGTTGGTTCGGTTAGTGACCGACCGGGCCCAGCGGCCGATGTCGGCAACGTGATAAGCGCATCGGCCTCGGGTGAGAGAATTAGCCTGACCGTCGGTTCAGCAGCTTGTGATGTTCCAGCGGTTGCAGGTCGTACGGTCGCCGCCGCTCGGCTTGCCATCAGGGCGGCCGGTTGTACCGGCAAGATCGCGGTCAATCCGTCTGGCTCGCCCGCGTCGGCGGTGGTGCTTTCGATCAACCCGAGAGCAGGCGCATCTATCGGGGCTGCGTCCACAATCACCCTGACCGCAGACGATGGGGAAGTGCTCCCTCCCACGTCGACCACTACCACCCCGACCACGACGCCAACGACGGTCACCCCCACAACGCCGACCACCGAGGTGTCCACAACCGTCGTGCCTACAACACCGACAACGGCCACGTCGACAACGGCAACCACCGCCACGTCGACCACCACAACGACTACGACTAACCGATCGTCGGTCACTCCGACGAGCGAGCTGCCAGCGACGCTGGTAACCGACCCGGCCCCGCCCAGCTCCCAGGTCTCAGCCCTCGGTGCTTGAGAGCAGCACACCTCGTTCGCTCAGGTCAGCGATCCGGGTGCTTTCGTAGCCGAGCAGGTCGGTGAGAACCTCGGCGTTGTGTTGGCCGAGGAATGGGGCTTGAGGTTCAACCTCCCGCTGAGGCACCGCCGAGCCGCGAATGGGAAAGCCCGGCACCCGGACCTGCCCATGGACCGGATCGTCGACCACCGCGATCGCTCCCCGCTCCCAGAACCAATCGTGGTCGTGGGCATCAGCCGGATCGATGACCGGCCCGGCCGGAACGCGGTGGGATTCCAGATGATCTAGCAGCGCCTGGTCGGTTGGGAAGGTTTGCATCCACTGTTCGAGCACGTCGACCAGCACGATCCGATTGTCGGCTCGGTCCTTAGCTGTGGTGAATCGTTTGTCGTCAGCGAGGTTGATCGACTCGGCCGCGTCGCAGAGGCGGCTCCACTGCGGGTCGAGCACCTGCAGCACAAGCCACCCTTCCGGTCCCTGGTAGGTGCCTGCCGGCGGGACAGCGCCGAAGTGGCGGCCGGTTCGACTCAGCCGGGCTTTGCCGTCGGTGACGCTCGGGCCCTGGATCTGGAAGGGATGCATGTTGAACACCGGCTCGACCAGCGAAATATCCAGAAACTGACCTTCGCCGGTGATCGTTCGGCCATAGAGCGCACTGTTGATCGACCCGAAGGCCATCATGCCAGCCGACACGTCGGCGATTGGCGCTCCCGCCGCCAGCGGTGCCCCGTCTGGTTCGCCCGCGAGGGCCACCGAGCCGGCGGTCGCCTGGCCGATCAGGTCGTATCCGGGGAGGTGAGCCTTCGATCCGGTCCGTCCGTAGGCCGAGATCGAGGTGTAGATCAGGCCCGGGTGTAGGGCTCGAAGTTCATCGGGTCCAAGGCCCCGCCGTTCCAGAACGCCAAGGCCGAAATTTTCGATCAGTACATCGCATTGGGTGGCCAGCTCCCGGATGAGGGCCTGGCCATCGGGCTGGTTCATGTCTATGCAAATACTGCGCTTCCCGCGGTTCTGCTGTACGTAGTAGGAGGAGCGTACGCCATCAACGAACGGCAGTTGACGGGCCGCGTCGCCGTTTGGGCCCGGCTCGACCTTGATTACATCTGCGCCAAGACCGGCCATCAATAAGGTGCATGCCGGTCCGCTCAGATACTGCGTCAGGTCGAGCACTCGAATGCCGGTGAGGTTGCCTTGGGCATGATCCATGACAAACCCTAAGCTCTCGACCCATGACGATGCGATCTGAGTTCAGGCGGAGAATCAATGAAGAACGTACGCTGCTCGTGCCACTGGCCCTCGACCCGCTGGCAGGCAGGCAATGCCAGTCGCTCGGATTCGAAGCGATGTACCTCAGCGGGGGAGCGCTGGGCTATCAGTACGCAGTATCAGAGGCGTTGCTCACGTTGACCGAGATCTGCGATGTGGCCAACCGCCTCACTCGACGGTGCGATCTGCCGCTGATCGTCGATGCCGGCGTCGGCTTCGGTGATGCGGTGCACCTCACCCGAGCGATATGGGATATCGAGGCCACCGGAGCGGCGGCGATCGAGATCGAAGATCAGGTGGCCCCGAAACGGGTCAGCCACCACCGAGGTATCGAGCATCTGATCTCCACCGAGGAGATGGTGGCCAAGGTCGAGCATGCCGTCGCCGCCAGAACCGATCCTGACTTTGTGATCATCGCTCGCACCGGAGCGGTGGCAAACGAATCATTCGACGCGGCCATCGAGCGGGCCCATGCTTACGTCGCGGCGGGGGCCGACGCCATTCTGCTGCAGCCTCAGGGCGACGAGCAGCGTCGACGGGCTCCGGAGCTCATCGACGTGCCACTTGTGACCTTCTCATCGTTCGCTGGTCGCACGGCCGACGAGTGGACTGACCTCGGTTGGTCGGTCGTGCTTGATCCGTTCTCGGCTCAAGTCCTAGCCCATCAGACGGTCGAGCATGCCTACCGTCGAGTGCTGACCGAGGGTGACTTCGGCGTCTCGGCAAGCGATGTGATGACCGGCTATCGGGAACTGCCAGCCGCCGCCGGGCTCGATGAGCTGTTCGACATCGAGTCGGCCACCACCGAGCGGGTCGACTAGGCGCGTTGGCCGGCCCCGGCGCCCATCAGCGACTCCTTTTTGCTCAACTCCCCGGCGACCCTTTGCCCGCTCCCGCACTGGGCCGGTAGTGTCCGAAGGTGACTGAAAATGACCTGTCCGAGCTGCTGACCGCGGCGGAAAGGGCCGCCGCCGAGGGTGATCCCGATCTCCCGAACGCCGCTGTGTTCGAGTTGTTCGATCGCATCAGCGGCCATCCCGGGCTAAGCGATGCCTCGCCTCCCGACGCGTTGCGGGCCGCTCGACTCCTCGCCGGATCCGGTGATCCATCGGACTTGCCGACGGTGGCCGAGCTGGCCAGCCGAGCGCACGAGGCCGATCTCGAAGGCGCGGGGCTCGTCCTCGCCGAAGCATCGGACAAGATCGCTCTGTTTAGCGGCGCGCCGCAGCGTTACGGCACGGTCATGGTCGAACACCAGGGCGACATCGTCCAGCCACCGGTCGATCCGATGGTCAGCGATCAGGAACGGAAGCTGCTCGGGGTGCCACCGTTGGCCGAGCTGCAGCAACGTATGGCCGATGTGTCTCGTCACCTGGCCACCGAACGGGCAGGCAAGCCCGGCTACCTGCCGCAGGGGCAACGATTTTGCCGGGTCTGGAGCGATCCCGACCCCGCTCAACTGCGAGCTCGTATGGCCAGCGAAGGCACAACGGCCTGGTCTGACGGTGATGTGGTTACCTTCGTCTGCGAGTCCGACGACCCGGTGGCCATCACCCCGGTGTTCCCCATTTCGTCGTGGGACGCAGGCGATGGTTTGCAGGTGCTTTCGTTGCGGGTCGAACGGCTCGACGAGGCGGTCATCACCTACACCTTCACGCCGCTGTCAGGCGGTGCGGGCATGCAGTTCAGCCGCGGTTCGCACGACGGCCGCTTCCGAGGGGCCAATGCGCCAGAGGAACTGGCCTCAAACGATCCGCTGGCCGGCTCGATGTTCGAGCACGCGGTGGAGTCGCTTGCTCTCGGCGAGCCACGCCGGGTCACCGTCTACCGCCCGCCTGGCCACGATGACCCTGAGGCGATGGCAAACCTGCCGGTGATCTATGCCACCGACGGCAACATGTTCGCCCCATACGCCCGCAGGCTCGACGCAGCGATCCAGAGTGGGCTCTGCCCGCCGGTCGTCGTCGTTGCCGCTCATTCGGCGGCTATGGATCAGATCAACGGCAACATACGGGCGCTGGAATATCTCAGCGGTTTCGATGACCGGCGGTTCGATGCCCATCAGCGGTTCTTTATCGTCGAGCTGGCGGCATGGGCCGAAACCGAACTTGGAGTTTCATCCGACCCGGCGAAACGGGCGGTGTTCGGCTGCAGCGACGGCGGCGGTCACGCTTTGGCAACCGCGATGCTCCATCCGGCCAAGTTCGCCCACTGCTTTGCATACAGCACCGGCATGGCTCCCGACCCGGGGACTCGCTGGGATGCCGAAACCTACCCGTTTGTTCACCTCTGCGCCGGCACGCTGGAAGGCCCGTTCCATCAGGCCACCGAAGCGTGGGCCGGGTTTCTCCATCTGCAGAACGCCGGTTGCCACTTCACCGAACGGGTATCTGGCCACGACCTCATCCAGTGGTGTGAGGAACTACCCCGAGCGATCGCTCGGGCATGGAGTTAAGTCTGGAGCCAGCCCGGGTTTGGAGCTAGGGCTGGAACCCGGGACCCGAGTTAGGCGGAAGCCATCTCGCCATCGTTGTTGGCCGCGATGGGCTCAGCATCGATCAGCGGGAAGTGACAAGCCACAAAGTGCTCTTCGCCGATCTGGCGAATCTGCGGCTCCTCATCGGTGCATTTCTCGGTTGCCCGAGGGCACCGTGTCCGGAACCGACAACCACTTGGCGGCGCGATCGGTGAAGGCAACTCGCCTTCGACCGCTTCAATCAGACTTTGATCGATGAGCGGGTCGGGGACCGGGATCGAAGAGATCAGCGCCGCGCTGTAGGGGTGGGCCGGATTGAAGTACAGCTCGTCTGGCCTGGCGATCTCGCAGACCTTGCCCAGATACATGACCGCTACCCGGTCGGAGATGTTCTTCACAACCGCTAGATCGTGAGAGATGAAGACCATGGTCAACCCGTAGGTCTTCTTCATGCTCTCCAGCAGATTCAGAATCTGGGCCTGCACCGAGACGTCGAGGGCCGAGACCGGCTCGTCGCAGATCAGGATCTTGGGGTCGAGGGTCAGCGCCCTGGCGATACAGATCCGTTGAGCCTGACCGCCGGAGAACTCATGCGGCCGTTTGTCCATCGCCACATCGGGGTCGAGCCCAACGGTGGAAAGAACATCGCGGACCTTGGTTTCGGTATCGGCCCAGAAACGTTCTTTGTCTCGCCGCATCCTGAGGTTCCTTGGGATGGCCATGATCGGGATGGCTAAACCCAACACCAGCCAAAGCGCCGCGGTGGCAAGGAAGAAGGCGACAAATGGAGCGGCAGCGATTACCGCCGGAAGCCAGATGACGGCCGAAAGGCCGGTGAGGAAGTCGAGGGGCGAACTCTCGCCAATGATCCACAGTACGATGCCGATGCCCAGAGCGATCAACACGAACCGGAACCACGACCACAGCCGATTCCAGATCGGCATCAACCAGCGAACATATTTTTCCCACACGACCGACACCTTGGAGCGCCCAAGGCTCTCTAGCCATTGGATCACCAGTGGCTCGGCCACGATCTCTCTGATCGTTCGGCGAGGATTCAACGAGGAGGTCGGATCCTGGAAGATCATCTGCATCTTCGACCGCACGTCGCGAATGTCTTCGTTGCCGAAGCCGGTCAGGTCTTGGTTGTCGAGTAGCACCGAGCCTGAGGTCGGGGGAGGGACCTGCATCATGGCCCGTCCGGTGGTGGTCTTACCGCAGCCTGATTCGCCGACCAGCCCGAGTGTTTCGCCCTCGCGGATGTCGACGCTGACGTCGGACACAGCGTGAACCTTTAGCCCGGTGTTACCCACCGGGAACTCGACCACCATGTTTTCCACTCGTAGCAGCGTGTCGTCCGCCGCTCGAAGATGCGCTTTGCCGCTACCTGCCACTGCTACTCACGATCATAGGGCCGACTCCCGAACATCGAAGTATTGACGCAAACGATCACCGATGTAATTGATCGAAAGCACGGTTAGGAACATAAACAGCGAGGGGAACAGCACGGCATGTGGTGCGTCGTCGAGGTTGTCGCGACCGAGGGTGATCATCACACCCCAGCTGGCCTGATTGACGTCCGCCACCCCGAGGAATGCCAGCGCCGCTTCGACGATGATCAGGAACGAAATCCCGATGAGGGCGAAGGCGAACATCGCAGGCAACACGTTGGGCAACACCTCGCGGACCATGATGCGAAGGTTCCGAGCGCCCAGGGTTCGGGCTGCCAACACATACTCCCGCTCGGTGTTGACCAGTACACCGGCTCGGGTAATCCGGGCGATGGTAGGAACAGTCAGGATGCCGAGAGCCACGATCAGGGCTTTGGTCGGTGTGCCGGCGATGGTTCGTAGTACCGGCAGCTCCGTTCCGCCCAGGAAGATGGAAAGGATGAGCGCCAGGATTAAGGCCGGGAAGGCCAGCAGTACATCGATGCCACCGGTCAGCACCGCCTCGATNNCGTTGCCGAACCAGTGCTCGGCACTTGGACCTTCCTTGAAGGTGCCGCTGAACGCTTTGTTTGGGTCTTTCAGTGGCAGCAGATCGGCGAAGATCGCTGACAGAACTATGAAGATCAGCCAGACGACACAGAACCAGAAGAACAAGCCCAGCTTCTTACGCTGGTATGTACCGCTTTCGTCGGAGCGACCTCCGTCGCCGAGCGCTTCAAGATCGATTCGGGCCAGCTCGGTGGCCTCGTCGACGGCGTTAGGTGTTTGATCGAGCATGGCGAATCCGGGGATCTAGGACGGCGTAAATGACATCGACGGCAAAGTTAGCGAATACGAATCCGACGGCAAGGGCAACTACCACACCCTGAACGACCAGCCAGTCACGTTGGAAGATGGCGGTGGCGAGGTAGGTGCCGACGCCGGGAACGTTGAAGATCAGCTCCAAGATCAGCGAACCGCCGACCAGCGCTCCCAGGTTCACACCGGCCACCGTCAAGAGAGTGAAGCTTGAGGGCCGCAGTGCATGCACCAGCAGGATTCTGCGGTTGCTCATGCCTTTGGCCTTGGCCACGTTGACGAAGTCTTCCTGCAGCGTGCTGATCATGTCGGTCCGAAGCAAGCGCATGTAGACCACGACCTGGCCCGAACCGAGGGCCAGCACCGGCAGCGTCCAGTGTCTGAAGTGGTCAATGACGCTCTCGCTCAGCGGTACGTGGCCGGTGGCAGGCAAAATGGTTGTGCCAAATTCTCTTCCGAACAGCGTGAAGCCACCGAGGGCCACGAAGAAGATCAGTAAGATCGCCAATACAAAGTTGGGTACGGCTAAGACGCCGAAGGCAGCGGTCGAAACCATGTTGTCGAGACGACTACCCGACTTGTAGGCGGTGTAGATCCCGAGCGGTATGGCGACCCCCAGCGCAAATAGCTGGGCGTAGATCATCAGCTGCAGAGAGACCGGGAGAGTTCGAGCCAAACCCTCAGCGACCGGTTCTCGCAGAAACGGCGACTCGCCAAGGTCGCCGCTGGCCGCGGCGCCGAGCCAGCGGAAATACCTGGTGGTTATCGGATCATCGAGCCGGTTGAGTTCCCGGAACTCCTCGATTGCTTCTGGCGTGGCGCCGTTGCCCAAGATGTTGATCGCTGGGTCGCCTGGCAACAGGCTCAACATGATGAAGGTGGTGAAGGTGACCGCCAACATCACCGGGATCAGCGACATCAACCGGAACGCCACATACCTTCGACTGACCTGGGCCGCCGCGGCGGTAAAGATAACCAGAATGGCAAATATGACAAGCAGTAGCGGCAGGTCAAGAATCCGTCCGATCACAAACACTGCCAGACACGCCATGGTGGCGATGAAGCCAACGCTCCGCATGAATCGCGGCATATCCCCTTCCCCCTTTCCCTTGTACAACACCACAACGGCCATCCGGCCTTAGTAGCTGGACCGCCGTCCCGATGTTGTGTAGCTCATATTGCCACACTGGTACGCCAGCTTGCATCTTGGCAATTCGCCCTAGTCTGAATCGCATGCCGTTCGGGGTACTCGCCATCGTTGCCATTGTGGTTGTGGCGGTGCTGCTGATGAACCTTGCCCGACGCGAACAGGGTTCTGATACCGGTTTGACGGTAGATGGAGTATCTCCTGCAGGACTCATTATCGGAGATGGGTTGGCGACTTGGGAATCCATTTTTGAGATCACGATAGTTACCCGTCGACAGATGGGCCGCACCTGGTTTGGCTTTGAGGCCCGATCTGAGACGCATGGAATGCTCTTGATCGATGGCTCCACCGGTCCAGGCGAACCGTTCTTAGCCGAATCGCATCGGTTCCCCGGCTTCGATCACAACGGATTGGGTGAGGCGCTCACTACTCGTAACGCGCGGGTTGTCTGCTACTCCCGTTGAGGTGACAACTCCGATGAAATCGAGCACCTCCGGTGGTGGTCGACCGCGATCGTGTGCTAATCCATAGGAACCTGAAGTGAGCAAGGGGGAACCATGACCATGGTCGACGGGACGGCGGAATCCGACAGGACCGCGCCAGATCGCGCGCTGCTCGAGGTCGAGGATCTCAAAACCCACTTCCGAACACCGCGGGGCGTGGTTAAGGCCGTCGATGGTGTTTCGCTGTCGGTGGCCCGAGGCCAAACGCTGGGCTTGGTCGGCGAATCGGGGTCTGGTAAGAGCGTGCTATCCCGGTCGATCATGCAGCTGTTTCCCAAGCGGAACGTGTTTACCGGAGGCAAGGTAATCTTCCAAGGCCGTGACATCACCGGCCTCAGCGATAAGGAGCTTCGTGACTTCTGGGGCACCGAGATGTCCATGGTCTTCCAGGATCCAATGACCTCGCTGAACCCGGTCATGAAGATCGGTCACCAGCTCACCGAAGGCCTGCGTAAGCACCTGAACTTCACCAGGGAAGAGGCTGAAACCACAGCGCTGGAGCTGATGAAGAGCGTACGCATTCCCGAGCCGCAGCAGCGGCTGGAGGAGTACCGACATCAACTATCCGGCGGCATGCGTCAGCGGGTCACTATCGCCATGGCTCTGGCCTGCGGTCCGAAGCTGCTGTTCGCAGACGAGGCGACCACCGCACTCGACGTCACCGTGCAGGCCCAGATATTGAACTTGCTGCAGGACCTGCAGAAAGAGCGGGACATGGGCATGATCCTGGTCACCCACGATCTTGGCGTGGTGGCTGGTCGAACCCATGAAATCGCCGTGATGTACGCGGGCAAAATTGTGGAGAAGGCACCGACGCCCGTGCTGTTCTCCAACATGAAGATGCCGTACACCGAGGCACTACTTCGCTCTATCCCCAAGCTCGAAAATCCTAGCCACACCGCCCTGCAGGCAATCGGCGGTCGACCGCCAGACCTGATAGCGCCGCCAAGCGGATGCAACTTCAGCCCTCGGTGCCCCTATGCCCAAGATCGCTGTCATGAGGAAGAGCCGCCACTGGTTCCCGGCGACGTTCCCGGTCACAGCTATGCATGTTGGTACCCGGTCGGCACAAAGGAAAATGAAAAGGCGTTGGAGATCAACCTTTCAAAGGGGCTTCCGCAGGCTCGGATTGTTGTCGAGTCGGGTCGCACCGACGGCTAGCTGGTTTCATGATGGGGTCTAGAAGGTTCATGGTTTTTCTTGATGCGGACAAATTCTAGTGATGTGTCGCAATCAACGATCTGAGAGAGCGATAACTCTGCAATCTGTTTTGCAATGTGACGATGATGGGTGTCGCGCTTAGTGTGAGATGCAAGTAGGCCGGAAGGTCTAACGGACAGCAATAGGGGGAAGACATTGATATCCAAACGGAACGGTGGGCTGGCGAGGCTGCTGGCCTTGCTGGCGGCAGTAACTATGTTGGCTGCCGCCTGTAGTGCCAGTGACGACACAACGAGTACCGAAGTTGATGCCGTCGATGACGCGGCCGAAGAAGAGCAATCTCAAGAGGTCGAAGCGGGCGAATCAGCCGGCGAAGACATCCGTGAAGATACGCCGGAGACCGGCCCCGAGTATGGGGGGAAGTTGGTCTATGGCATTGAGGCTGACGTTTCCAACCCCTGGGCCCCCTACGGCCTGACATGCTCTATCTCCTGCGCCATGCCGTTGGGATCGATATCTGATCCACTGTTCGACTTCGACCCAGACGGCAACCTGGTTCCGGTTCTAGCTGCAGGCATCGAAAGTAACGCTGATGCCAGCGAGTGGACCATGACCATGCGGCCCAACGTCATGACTCACGACGGTGATGTGTTCGACGCCAACTCGGTGGCTTACAACATCAACCTTTGCCGGGCCTCTTCCGGTCGTGGCCAGGACTTCATCCTGGTCGAGGATGTCGAGGTAATCGACGATCTGACGGTCAAGTTCGTTCTGGCGCAGGGCTGGTCGGCATTCCCGGCTGCGGCGCTCGACACCCCGTGCGGCACCCATATGATGTCGCCCCGGTGGCTCAAGACCCTCGAGTCGAATCCACTGCGCGCTGAGAGCCGATTCACCGGCACCGATTTGATCGATCAGGAAACGGTCGACACCCCGGCCGACGGTGATCAGTCCGCTCCCATTTCCATGGGTGCCTTCCAGTTCGTCGAGTACACACCCGGCAACGGCAACGGCATGTTGGTCGAGCGGTTTGAGGACTACTGGCGTGGCAGCGGCCCGAATAGCACCGGAGAGGGTCTTCCCTACCTGGACGAGATCGAGTTCGTGATCGCCGTTGACATCGCATCCCGTTCGGCGGCGCTGCAATCCGGCCAGTTCGACATCATGCACACCGCCAACGCCGACGAGACGGCCGATTTCCGAGACAACAACCCGGAATTTGTGCGGCTTGAGGCCAACAAGTTTGGTGAGACCAGCTACTTCCTGATCAACCAGGCCGATACCCCTGAGCTCGATCCCGAGGGTACAAACGCTGGCAATCCACTGCTCGACTTGCGGGTTCGAAGAGCTTTGGCCCAGGGCTTTGACCGTCAGCGGGTGGCCGACGAGCGCCAGGCCGGCCTTGTCCGGGTCGCCCAGGGTCCGTTTGCTCCTGGGCAGCCGGGCTTCTTGGAGGACAACGGCTTCCCCGAGTATGACCCCGTGGCGGCTCTTGCCACCTTGGAGGAATACATCAATGATCCGGAGCGCAGCGACGGTAAGGCGGTCGGTGAGCCGATCGACTTCGGCTTCAATACAACGAACGATGCGTTCAATGTTGAGACCAACCAGCTGGTGTCCTCCATGTGGACCGATGCCTTCGGTGATTTGATCGAGGTGGAGATCACCCCGATCGAGCAGGGTTCGTATGTAAGCCTTGCAGTTGTCGGTGAGTATGAAGTGCAGGGTTGGCGCCAGCACGGTGGTGCAGACCACGACACCCAGTTGCGGTTCTGGTCGACCTCCACCAACGCTCCGATCGGCACGCCGACCTTCAACTTCGGCCGGTTCCACGATCCGGAGCTCGATGCGCTGGCTGAGGCATCTCGGCTGGAGACCGATCAGGCAGCTCGTGTCGCAATCTTCGAGGACATGAACCGGTTGTTCGGCGAAAAGGTCTACATCCTGCCGACGTACCACACTTTGTGGACGATCATCGCTGCGCCATACGTGCGAGACATCGCACCGCTGCCGCTGCCCGATGGGGGCGAAACCTTCCCGGTCATCTCCGGCTCACACGCTGTCACTCAGCTGTGGTGTGAAGGCGGTAGCTGCGAGTAGCAGTACTTGCTCGCTAGCTTGCTAGCTCGCTAGCCAGCTGAGACCAATGAACGAGGCCCGGCGCCTACCTGTAACAGGGTGGACGTCGGGCCTCGGTCGTTTTGCACTTGCTGTCGCCGCGGTTCTTACGTCAGCGGTCTGGGCTGAGCGAGACGCTGCCAGCTGATGGTTCGTTTGTTGTCGGTAGGTTGATGTCGATTTTGGTCGAGGCCCCGGGGTGCCGGTGCCGGGACTGGAACAGGGCGGTGTTTGTCTCATCGAACGCGGTTCTTGTTATCTGCAGCACCGCGGTTCCAGGCGGCAGACCTATGAGCTCTTCGTCTCTCGAATCCGAGAGGGTGGCTTCCGCATACTGTTCGAACCGGCTGAGTTGGTAGCCGAGCTTGCTGAGGAGGAGTGCCGGGGGTTGAGTCTTGGCGTTCTCGATGTCGATCGTGGATGACACCAGCGACGCGAACCACGTCTCGGTGCGATGAACGACGATGTCATCGAGCTTCGAGACTCGTTCGATGAGCAGCAGTGGCTTCCCATGCGTCTGCTCCACCTGCTCCGTCTCTGCCTGCTCCGTCTCTGTCTGTGGCGCATCGCCGCTGAGCACCGTCGCCACCGCCTCTGGTGGCACGGCCATTTGATGGCCGACCACGATTTCATGGCTGACTACGATTTGATGGCTGACGTGCGATGAGGCCTGGGAAGGAGAGCTCGACTCGTCCTGCACGCGGATGCCAAGGCGAGCTGCCGGCAAGGTTGGAGCAACGCTCCAACCCGAACCTTGCCGAGATACCAGCAGGCCTTCGTTACGCAGCAGTTGCAGCGCCCGCCGGAGCGAGGACCGACTGATGTCGAGGTCTGCGCAGAGCTCCGCTTCGGTTGGCAGGCTGGCCGTCTTGGCGTAGCTGCCAATCGAGATTCGCCTGCGCAGTTCAGCAGCTGCCCGCTGGTAGACAAGATTTGTCATTGATCGTCTGACATGAATTGTCTGATCCCTAGCTCGCATTATTTGTATCGGGTTTGTATGTTATCAGTGTGTCTGATCAGGTGACGATCCAGCCGGCGACGAGCGATGACCTCAAGCTCGTCGTGTCACTGACCAGGGCCACGAGGCGACGATTGGCGGAGTGGGCACCGGTCTATTTCTGCCCCGCTGCTGGAGCCGACGAGGGTCACGCCGGGTTTCTGGCTTTCATGATCGGGTCGGACGATTACTCGACGCGGGTTCTGGTTGCCGATGGCGAGACGGTTGGCTTCTTCGTTGAGGTTGCCCAGGGCGCTCGCATTTGGATCGACGATCTCTGCGTGACCGATGAAGCGTTGTGGCCAGCGGCGGTCGATGCCATCACTAAATCCGTGGCGGCTCCGTGGTCGACATGTGTCGCCAGTTTGGATGCCACCCGAACCACAGCGCTGCTGGCCGATGGCCTGCGAGTTATCTCGAGCTACTGGGCCCGGTCAACCGACGATGTCTCAGTCCCAGCGCCACCGCACGAGCCGAGCGACGCCGGTGAACTGCCCGAGCCCGGGTTTGACCCGGCAAACGCGGCCTTCCACACGTTCGGCGGTCAAGCGTTCCAGCCCGATGTTCCTGGTGTCTTGGTCGTCACCTCCAGCCAGGGTTACGCGATCGGCTCGCCAAGCGTCACGCCCCCGATCTACGATCCCGGCGGACCGACTACCATCATCGACCAAATCACTGGCCCTGATCGGCGAGAACTTCTCCAGCAAGCTCTGACATCGGCGGCAGCCCGAGCAGACGCGCAGGTTGTCGTCGTCTGCGCCGAGGCCGACAGCGAACTCGAACAGATGGTCGCCGAGGCCAGCTTCGACCACGTCGTTAACCTCATCGGAATCTAGCTTGCGCTACTAGCGGGGTTAGCGTCGGCCTATCTCTTGTCGTGGTAGTACTGCTTGCCCCACACCGCTAGACGATCCTCGCCCTTGCCCGGCATACGCCATGTTGCGACTTCAGCATCGCCCAGGTCGACCGAGAACAGTGCCCGAGGCTCATCATGGGTATCGGTTAGATAGGCGTCGGCGAACGACTCGGGCGTGTAGCGCAGGGCGATGTTGCGGTAACGGTCGCGCCACTCGTCGTCCTGACCGAGGTCGTATTCCATCACCGCTGTGCCTCTGGCAACCAGCTTTCTCAGCAGGCCGTCGGACTCGTCGATGGTGCAGCAGACAGCGGGGTTGGCCCGCAGATCGGCGAGCCACGCTGACTTGGCCCGAGGGGTGAACCAGATCTTGTTCTCGTCGTGGAGAAACCAGATCGGCACCACCCGAGGTATGCCGTCGGTGCCGATCGTCCCCAGTCGGAGTAGATGCTGTGGTTCATCGAGAAACGCGTCGAGTTCCTCGTGCTTTAGACCTGGCATCGCTGTAAAACCTTTCTACGGCCGCCAGGCCGGGTAGTAGTTTTCGGCGCCCATTTCGCGGACGTCGGTGAGCCAGTCGCCTTCGTAGGGCCAAGAATCTTCCTGGCCTTCGACGGGACCCTGCCAGAACCGCTCGACCGGACCGTCGAGACCGCCACCGCTCGGTTCGAGCGACCAGGCCTGGCGCTTGTAGCTGAAATTGTCTGGCATCAGCCGGTGGGCTTCACGATAATGCGGCACCGCATCATCGTGGTGGCCCTGCGCTTCCAGGTAAGCGGCCAGTTCAAAGTGAGCTTGGCCCTTGGCCGCGTCGGCATCGCGAGGCTGCGACCTGGCGATCACCTCTTCGGGGGAGAGAGCAAACTCGCTGTCGGCGCCCTTAGCAACCCAATCACGGATCGCCGCCTCGTAGTCGGCGGGGCTGGCCTGGATCTTCACCGCTTCGCCCATGATTTCCATCAGGTGCTGCGGTGGTTCCAGATTGGCGAACGTGTCGCTTGGTGGGCGTTCGATAGAAGCCGGACCGGGCGCCGCTTCGGCGGGACGAACCAGCATGCCCTGCTCATCGATCCACACCGCGTTCGGAATGTTGATGAACCCGAACAACTCGGCGGTCTTGTGAGCCTGGTCGATCAGCGATGGGTGCTCCGGTGAGGCCGCCTCGATAAAGCGACGGCATGCCTCGGGGCCCGAGGTTTCCAGCGCAACGGTGACCACTTCGAGGCCCTGGCTATGAAGCTCATTGCGGAAGGTCTGCCACACGGGCAGATCTGCAGAGCAGCCTCAATAGGGACTCCATGCCACCATCAGAACTTTCTGCCCTCGCAGCGAGGACAGCTCAAACATGTTGCCATCGAGATCGGGGAGCGTCAGCTCCGGAGCCTCGGCACTGATGAGGGTGCGAGAATCGACCGCGTCGGGACCGATCGACCAGACGGCATGTTTTTCGTCGGCCACCAGCGGCAGTCCCATCTGACCGGCCAGGGAGACGATGTCCACTTCATCGCCGTTCGGAGGATGGATCAGGGGAATACAGACATCGCCCTTACATGCCCCCTCCGGCTTCAGTTCCCAGCCGGTTCCGGCCTCGAACTCGGCTCGGGAGACAATCAACGATTCGGTAATCATGAGACCACGCTACTTGCCGGTGGCCCAGTCTCTGAAACTGCCGGTGAAACTGCTGGCTAGTTCAGTCGATGAGACGGTGCCGTAGCTGTTCGATCTGCTGCCCCGACAACCCCAGGGCCTGCTCCAGGTAGGTCTCCCTGGTTGGCCAGCGTTCGTCGACGGCAGCCAAACCGGCCCGCAGGTATTTTTCGTGCACCATCAGGAACGGCCGAACGGCCTCGGCGTCGATGCCCCGCTCGGCGTAGTGAGCGAGGCGACTCTCGACCGGTCGATGGATATTGCTGGCAACGTAGTGTTCGACGATCGCATCGTCATCGATACCCAGCGCCATACCGAGCAGCGTCGCAGCCCAACCGGCCCGATCCTTGCCAGCCGAGCAGTGCCAAAGCACCGGCCGATCGTCGTTTGCAGCCTTGCTAGCGACCTGGAGGAAGCGACTGAACACCTGCTGCTTCGCCGGTTCGAGCGCTAGGTCGGTGACGAACGTCGCGGCGAGTTTGTCGGCTTTGCCGCCGCCGAACCGTTCATCGATCAGCGCCTGATCGCCGCTCATCAAAGTGGTCCGCAACAGTTCGCCGTTGCCGCCGGTGTCGACCATCTCCAGCTTCAAGTACTCCGGCCCATCGGGAATACGATTTGGGCCGCCGTCGCCGGTGCGGTCGAGGTCGGTTCGAAAATCGACGATGGCCGCCATGTTGTATTGGGCCAGCGTCGCCACATCGGCGTCGCTCGCTTGGCTCCAGTGGCCGCTACGGAAAAGTCGCCCGTGGCGCACCGAGCCTCCGGCGGCTGGCATGCCACCCATCTCGCGGAAGTTGACTACGCCGTCAAATGGGGCCATCAAATCTGGCCCTCAAACTTTGTGCTCACCGGCGTTAGCTACGATGACTTTGGAACGTCGCGGAACGGCATGTCGCGGTCGACCGAGATGTCCTTTGGTAGACCGAGCCCTCGTTCGCCGATGATGTTGCGCTGGATCTCGTCTGTACCGCCGGCGATCGACCCGGATGGAACGCTGAGTGCCATCGTGGTCACCTGCCCACCGTGCGGTGCATCTTCGCCTTCGAGCATGCCTTCTGCCCCGAGCGTTCGCGGGCCGAGATGCTGAGCGGCCTTACCGATATGTGAGCCCTGCAGCTTGGCGGTGTTAGCAAACGAACCTGGTGACTGGCCAGCCTTTGCCGCTTCCCTGGCTCGCTGACCTGACCAGTTGGCCACCATGCCCATCGTTTTGATCTTCGTCAGTTCCTGCCTGATCAGCGGATCGCTGGTCTTGCCGCGCTCGGAGGCAAGGCCAGCTAACTCGGTGGAAGACCGGAACGCTCGGCTGCCGAGACCGGTGTCGGACTCTCCTGTGGCCAACTCGCCTGCGGGGCGATCCAGCATGCCTGACTTCTCGCCTGGCAGCGCGACCGATAGGCCGGGCACCCGGTTCGAGAGGCCTGATCGTTCGTAGGCCAGGGTGGCAACCGCTGAAGCCCAGCCGTTGCCTTCGCCACCGATCAGGTTGTCGTCGGACACTCGAGCGTCGCTGAAGAACACCTCGTTGAAGTGAGCCTGGCCGTTCATTTGACGCAGCGGGCGGATCTCGATGCCCGGCTGGTCGACGTCGATGATGAAGTAGCTGAGGCCACGGTGCTTCGGGGCGTCCCAGTTGCTACGAGCCACCAGCATGCCTCGCTTGGCCGCCAGGGCTCCGGAGGTCCAAACCTTCTGGCCGTTGATGATCCACTCGTCGCCGTCTTTTTCGGCGTTGGTACGCAACCCCGCTAGGTCGGACCCAGCTTCCGGTTCGCTGAAGAACTGGCACCATGCCTCGGCACCGTTTGCTAGTTGCGGCACCAACCGGGCCCGCTGTTCGTCCGAGCCCTGTTGCAATACGACCGGTCCGCCCATGACCTGACCGAGACTGAACGGAGGACCGAGTGCCCCCGCGTCGACCACCTCAGCGGCGACCGCCCGGCCTTCGGCAGCGGTAAGACCTCGGCCGCCGAGACCTGTCGGCCAGGTCGGAAACTGCCAACCGGCGTCGGCCATCAGCGCCCACCATTGACGCACCGGCATATCCGGGTTCCAGTTTTCCGCTAGCCAGCTTCGTACTTCCTGGCGAAGGTCATCGAGAGCAGCCATATGTAGAACCTAGCTGAGCTTCTGTCATGGGCGAAAGCTGGGTCCCGCGGTCATGCCGACCTGCGATGCCAGAGTCGACTGGGCCTGTTCAACAAACTCGAAGAGCAGCTGGCGGGTGTCGCGGGGATCGATGATGTTCTCGATGTCGTAGGCGTGGGCATTGCGGAACGGCGAGGCGATGGCTTCCAGTCGGGCCTCGATCGCTTCGCGGTGAGCCTGGGGGTCGTCGGCCGCTTCGATCTCCCGCTTGTAAGCCACCATGGTGCCGCCTTCGATGTGCATCGACCCGGCGTGGGTTGAGGGCCAGGCGTACCGCTGGTACATGCCGCTGCCTCGGAAGTGCAGACCACCGGCAACGCCGTAGAGCTGACGCATGATCACCGAAGCCATCGGCATCCTGCTGGTAGCGAACACGGTGACCGCCCTGGCCCCGGCTCGGAGGATGCCCTGGGCTTCCGTTTCCGGGCCGACGTGGAAGCCGGGTTCGTCGGCCAGCCAGATGAACGGTAGGTGGAAGGTGTCGCACAGCTGCACCAGGCGCATAGCCTTTTCGCCTTCGAGTAGGCCCATGGCACCGCCGTAGTAGCGAGGATTGTTGATCATCACCCCGACTGGGAAGCCGCCGATACGGCCAAGACCGGTGATGTTGCCTCGACCAGACAGCGGGGCGATCTCAAACAGCGAATCGCGGTCGAGTACCCCATCGAGGATCGGATACGGATCGTAGATGCGGCGCCGGTGGCGGGGGATGGCCGAGATCAGTGACTCGTCGCGCCGGTCGATCGGATCGTCGGTTTCGGTTCGCTTCGGCAGTTCCCAAACGTTAGAGGGCAGATACGAAAGGAAACGGCGGATCTGGTTGAAGGCGTCTTCTTCCGACTCGGCCAGATTGTCGACGACACCGTTTGGGATCTGGATCCGCTCGTCGCCAAGGTCTTCCTTTGAGATGTCGACGCCAGTGCCCTCTTTGACCACCGCGGGACCAGCCACGAACACCTGGGTGGTGTCTTTCACCATCACGTTGAAGTGGGCGAGACAAGCCTGAATGGCTGGCAGACCAGCGACCGAACCGAGGATGGCCGACACCACCGGCACCTGCGAAAGCAATTCCGATGCCAGGTCGGGGATGGGATTTTGCGGCAGGTAGGTGTGGCCGAGTTTCTCGAAGGTTTTGACGCTGCCGCCGGTGGCATCGAGCAGGCGGACGAGTGGCATACGATGGTCTCTGGCCAGCTTCTCGGCGGTGACGTATTTCTGGCCAACCGAACCGTCACCGGCGCCGCCCCGGATGGTGAAGTCGCCACCGGTTACCGAGACTCTACGCCCGTCGAGCTTGACGGTGCCGATCACGTGGTTGGCCGGGGTGATCGACTCCAGCGTGCCGTCGTCGTTCCACACTGGGGTGCCGGCTAGAGCGCCGGTCTCTCGGAAGGTGCCCGGGTCCTGCAACAGCTCGATGCGCTCTCTCACGGTGAGCTTGCCCCGACCGTGGTGGAACGCCACGCTGTCGGCCCCGCCCATGGCCTCGATCATTTTTTTGCGTCTCTGGAGTTCGTCGACTTCGGGTTGCCAGGTCATGGCGACCATCCTGTCGCAATCCGGTCGACGAGCTGAAATTACTTGTGGCTCAGATGCTCAGGTAGCTCCGGCGTCACCGTAACGCGCGGCCTGAGGTCTGCTCTGGCGTCGGGAGATCCACAGTGAGCCAAGGGTGACTGTGAGGCAGGACAGCCCGACCGCGGCGGCAAAGAACAGATTGGCCCGGTCATAGGCTTCGAAAACGTCGCTCCGGTCGGCCGAACCGACGATGGCCACCGCGGTGGCAACTCCAACTGCTCCGCCGAGATTACGCACGGTGTTGAACGAGGCATTGACCTCGCCGTAGACATCTTGAGGCACTCGGCTCAGGGCCCACGAGTTCATACTGGGATTCGACAGTCCCCAACCGAGGCCGAACCCCATGATCGTTGGCATGATCCCGCGCACGTAGTCGGGCTCAGGGCCGAGCATGAAGTAGCTCCAGAGCACCGCGGCGGTGGTGATAGCGGAACCGCCGATCATCAGCCAGCGCTGACCGTAACGGTCGGCCAGGTGTCCGCCGACCAAGGTTGCCGCTCCAGCGGTGATCGGACCGACGGTGATGGCCAGCCCGATTCGGCTCGTCGAATAGTCCCAGACCCGGCCCAGCCACAGCGGCCACACCAGCCAGATCGAAAGCGATGTGATCGACATGAACAGGTTGGCCAGGTTGGCCATTGCCACTTCGGGCATACGAAACAGCGACAGGTTGATCAGCGGAGTGGGATGCTGGCTGGAGCGGCGGATGAACCAGACCCCGATCACCGCCGCGGCGACCAGTACCCCGATTGTGGTGGTGGAAATGACACCCCAGTTGCTGGCCTCGCTGATGCCGACGATGAGCAATGCGATGGACACGGTGGCCAGAACGGTGCCGAGTATGTCGAGGGTGCCGGGGTCCTCTTCGGCTTTGGAGCGTGACACGTAGAGCATCGACGCGGCTGAGACGAGCAGGGCGAACGGCGCGCTGACGTAGTAGACCACCCGCCAGCTGCTGACCTGTAGCAGGGTGGCGGCCACGCTTGGAGCGATCGCCGAGGCCAGCGGACCGGCGGCCGCCCAGGTGGCCACCGCCGATGATCGTCGGCTGGCCGGGAAGCCTGGAAGAGCCATAGCGAGCGAGGCTGGGATCACCATGGCACCGGCGATGGCCTGACCGGTTCGGCCGGCGATCAAGATCCAGATGGTTGGTGCCAGCGCGGAGAGTACGGCGAAAAAGGCGAACCCGACCAGGCCGATGTTGAACACGAGGCGTCGGCCCCAACGGTCGGCGAGACGTCCGCCAAGCGGCAGGAAGGCGGCCGAGGCGATGAAATAGCCGGAGGCCACCCACGACACCAAAGATTCCGAGGCGTTGTCGAAGGTCTCGGCGATGGCTCCGAACGCCAGGTTGGTTGCGGTCGCGTTGAACCCGAACAGGATGAATCCGGCTGAGCCGACGGCTAGCGCCCGCCAGGCCTGCTTCGGTACCTCATCTACTTCTCTATGGAAGTCGTCGTCGATTCGGCCCGAGGCCCCGTCTGCCACGGATGTCACTTCGCCGAGAGTACATGGTTGGCTAGAAGATACTGAATCCGCCGTCGATCTTGATGATGTCACCGGTGTGCCAGCGGGAGGCGTCGCTCATCAGATAGACGGCGATGGCTCCGAAGTCATCCGGCTGACCCCAACGGCGCATCGGGATGCGTGGCATCACGTTGTCGACGAACTTGTCCCACCCCATCAATGGGGCGGTCATCTCGGTTTCGATCCAGCCGGGGATGATGGCGTTGGCGGTGATCTTGTAGCGGGCCATCTCGGTGGATAAGCCCATCATCATGGCCAGCATTGCGCCCTTGGTGGCGGCGTAGGCCTGACCCTTTGCCGAGCCCTGGATGGCGGTGCCAGACGAGGTCAGCACCAGGCTTCCCCCCTCGCCCTGTTTGACCATTTGTCGGCTGGCGGCCCGCAGGGTGTAGAAGACGCCGTGCAGGTTGACGTCGATCACGTCGAACCAGTCTTCGTTTGAGTGCTCGAAGAATGGCTTCTGGTTCTTGCCACCGACACCGGCGTTGGGGAAACAGGCATCGATGCGGCCGTATTGGCCGATCACTTCGCTCATGGCTGCTTCCACTGCTGCCTCGTCGGAAACATCGCATTGCAGAGCCGAGGCTGAGGGGTTGATTTCCTTCAGTTCGGCTTCGGCGGCGGCGTTCTTCTCGGGGTTTGTGCCCCAAACGCTGACGTCGGCTCCGGCCGCTGCCACTGCTCGGGCGAATCCCAGGCCGATGCCGCCGTTGCCTCCGGTGATGACCGCTACTTTTCCTGTGAGATCGAATCCTTCGTATGCCATGGCCAATACCTAAGCACAAGATGGCAAGCGATCCGGAATACAGCTGTGTCGAGTGGTGTTGTCGGTGGCGTGAACCGTTGGTGGACTAGCCCCAGATTCGTGATCGTTTTGGGGATCGCGGCGGTCGGTCTTATTGCTCTCTTCAGCTTTCGCTGGTTCATCTACCCTGCGGAGGACACACCCGAGCGGGCCGATGCGGTTGTGATGTTGGCCGGTGGGCGGGGTGAGCGGCTTGAGGTTGCTCGTGAGCTGATCGACGCGGAGTTGGCGCCGACTCTGGTGGTGATGAACGGTCTGAATTGGAGCAAAGGCTTCGAGATCTGCAATTCGCAGAGCGAGCCGTTCGAGGTCATCTGTCCCAGCGGGCCTGGCGACACCAGGGGAGAAGCTCGGGAGATTCGAGCGCTGGCTGCCGAGCGAGGTTGGGAGTCGATCATTCTGGTCACTTCCGACTTCCACCTGCATCGAGCGTCGACCAACGTTGGCCGTTGTTTCGACGGCACCGTTCAGCGGGTGGCCGCCCAGAACACCTTCGGGTTTGGTCGCGAGGCGCAGGCGGTGTTTGTCGAGTGGGCGGGCACAGTACGCAATTTTGTGCGACGCGGCTGTTAGCGGCCGGGCGCTCCCGGCTTCACCTGATTCAGCTTGCCAGGTGGCAAGAATGGACTACTGCCTGGTCGGGTTCACGGGATTCCACGACCAGTCGAGCAAATGCAGCATTGCCTTGGCCGCCCGAAGCACCAGATCCTCGCGAAAATGGGTGGCGACGATCTGCAGGCCGATCGGCAGGGTCGGCCCGTCGGCTTGGCCACCGCCGGATACCCCGACCGGTATCGAAGCCGCCGGTTGACCGCTGTAGTTGAACGGCACGGTGAACGGGACAGCGTGTTCCCAACGGTCGAAGTTGGCGCTGTGGTAGATGACGTCGACCGGTGGCGGCGGGGTCGGCATGGTGGGGGTAAGCAGCACGTCGTAGTCGAGGTGGAAGCGCCGCATTGTTTCAACCAGTTGGGCCCGAGCGCTGTTGGCTTTCGACATCTGGTGCACGTCGAAGGCCATGCCCTGTTGGGCGAGCTCTCGGAAACCGGGGTCGAGTTCGTCCCAGTGGTCGCTGGGTATGCCATGGAGTCGGGCTGCGAAGCCGGCTTTCCAATAACCCTCGAGTTGCGGTCGTAGCGGGTCGATGACAGAGCCGACCTCAGTGATCTGCGCCCCGGCATCGGCCAGCGCATCGATTGCTTCCCGGCAAGCTTGAGCTACTGCAGGCTCGACGACGGCGCCGCCGAAGGTCTCCGAATAGGCGATACGAAGCCCGGCCAGTCCGTCGTTGATGCCGATCCGCCAATCTCGACCGTCGTGAGGGACTGCGTGCCAGTCTCGAATGTCGGGGCGAGACATCACGTTTAGGAGCAGCGCCGCATCATCAACAGTTCGGGTCAGCGGCCCGTTTGAAACCAGCGAAACGAACGGCGAATCGACGGGAGCCTGGGGCACCCGACCATACGTCGGTTTGAGGCCAACCAATCCGCAGTAGCTGGCTGGGATTCTGATGGAGCCCCCACCGTCGCTGCCGTGGGCCACTACGCCGATCCCGGCCGCCAGGGATGCTCCGGCCCCTCCCGAGGATCCGCCGGGGGAGTGGTCGAGATCCCACGGGCTGCGGGTGACACCAAACCTCGGTGTATCGGTCATGCCTTTCCAGCCGAACTCCGAGGTGGTGGTCTTGCCGAGAAAGGTCGCCCCTGCTTCCCGCATTCTGGCGACCGGAGGGCAGTCTTCGGTGGCCGGCTCTTCGGATGCCACCGCCGAGCCTTCGCTGGTCGGAAAGCCAGCCATCGCCACGATGTCTTTCACCGTGACCGGGACTCCGTCGAGCTCTCCGACCGGCTCCCCTTGCTGCCACCGCTGTTCGCTGGCCCGAGCCGCAGCCCGAGCGCCTTCATGATCTACAATCACGAAGGCGTTCAGCTGGGGTTCGAGTTGTTCGATCCGGTCGAGATGCTCATCGACCACTTCGACCGGTGACAGCTCACCACGTCGGTAGGCCTGGAGCAGCCCGTGAACGGTATGGGGGATTGGCGAGGCTGACTCCGGCGTCATCAGCTATTCAGGCAGATCGACTCGGATGATTTCTCCGCCGTCGACAATCATGGTTTGACCGGTCATCCACTGGGCGTCGCTGGCTAGGAACAGGGCTGCCTTGCCGATGTCTTCCGGCTCGCCGAGTCGCTTGGTTGGCATGGAGTTTGCGATGTCGACGCCTCGCTCGCCTTCCCAAAGAACCCGAGCGAAGTCGGTGCGGATCAGGCCGGGGGCGATGCAGTTCACTCGAACCTGCGGGCCNNCCGATGTCTCGGCTGGTGGAGAACCCACCGACCGAAGCGATGTTGATCACCACACCACCGTTCTCTTCCATCCAGAGCTTCCAGGCGGCTTGGGTCCACAGCAGCGGCCCTCGAACATTGACCTCGTATGTTTTGTCGAGCTTGCCAGCGTCTACATCGATGGTGCGACCATTGTGGGGGTTGGTGGCGGCGTTGTTGACCAGAATGTCGAGCGAACCGAACCGGGCAATCGTCTCTTCCATTACCTTGACGCCCTGCTCAGGCTCTCCGACGTGGCTGACCCGCCAGTCGACCTGACCGGGGAGCCCCGCGAGTTGCCCTACCGCCTCTTCGCATTTGTCGGCCTTGCGGGAAGTGATCATTACGTTGGCGCCGGCCTCAAGGAAACAGCGGGCGATCCCCATGCCGATCCCGGCTGACCCGCCGGTTACCAGTGCAGTCTTACCTTCGAGCTTCTGATCCATCTGAGGAGTCCTCTGTTTCTTTGAAGTGATGCGTGTCGTCCGGCTACTACTTTGGCCCCTGCCGCTGATCTGCGCCAGATGCCAGCAGGCCGATCAGCTCCCGAACGAGCTTGGCGCCGACCATGGCGGTCATGTCGTTGATGTCGCGTCGTGGGTTTATCTCAACCAGATCGGCCCCGACGAGGGTGTGCGAACCCGCTTGGAGCTGATGAAGCGAGTCGATCAGTTGACGGCTCGACATGCCACCCGGCTCGAAATGCGAGATACCGGGGGCGAACGCCGGGTCGAGCACATCGATATCGACCGACACGTAGACGGGACCGCCCAGCTCAGGCACAAACCCGTCCCAGGTGCGAAACTCATGCACCTCGACCCCGAACCGTTCAGCCTGATTGCGCTGATGTTCGGTCATGGTGCGGATGCCAAACTGGATGAGGCGGCTGACCTTGCCTTCCTCCATGATCCGAGCGAACGGGCAGGCGTGGGAGAAGCGGTCGCCGTCGAGTTCGTCATAGAGATCGGGGTGAGCATCGAAGTGCACGATGGTCAGATCTTGGTAACGATCGCTCATGGCCTGGACGAGCGGCCAGGCCACCAAATGATCGCCGCCGATTGAAAGCAACGGTGAACCGTCGGCGATGGCCTCGGCAGCGGCGTTTCGAATGACCGCCATCGCTGGCTCCACCTCTTCGGGAAGCTGAAGATCACCCAGGTCTTCCCAAACGCCGTTCCCCGGTTCGAGAGTCAGTCCAAGCTCGGTGGCCCAGTTGGCCGATCCGCACGTCAGCGCAGCTCGGACAGCGGGCGGTGCCTCTGCCGGTCCACGAAGAAAGGAGGAGTGAGCGTCGTAGGGAACGCCGAGCAGCTTTACTGTCATTGGGCGGATGGTAACCGACCGAAGTCGACCCTTTGAACGCATTGTGCGTGGCCACGTCGGGGCAGCCGGTTTTGGTGTCAACATCGGCGCGGTCTCTCAACGGTCGCGTGATGTTCGCCGTTCGGCTTGAATATCTCCAGGGTTCGATCGGGCAGCAGCTTGATGTGCCACTGCCCTTCATGTACGTCGCTCACTTCGTTCGCTTCCAAGTTCGGCGGAGCCGAACTTGCTTAGTGAGGCGTAGCCGAACGGCGAGATCGGTGACTCCGCCGTTTTCCCACTCGTGAATGTGGTGGGCTTGGCACCAACCGATCGGAGCGCTGCATCCGTCCCAGGCGCAGCTGGGATAGATCGCCTTGATCGCAGCCCACTGGGCGTCGGTAGCGG
>JBOEHD010000096.1:0-25757 GCA_050633745.1 Acidimicrobiales bacterium | reverse complement strand
TCAGGAGGTAGTCGGTGCGGAATTCCGGGAGTGGCGGATTGGCGTCGGTCGTCGTCATCTCAGCCCTGCTTAATCAGTGGGCGGCCGAAGGAACTGGTTTGAGAGAGGGCTGCCTTTGCCTTGCTCTCAGCGGTCTTGTCTCGGTTCTGCCAGGCGGCCCACAGCCAGATCTGCATTCCGAGGAAGACGACGTAGAAGAGAACGGCGACGGTGTCTGAGATCGCCTGGTATGTGATGTCGACGGGGAACCAGCCGCCCTGGGAGATCGGCTTGATGATGTCGCCCTTGCCGAACATGATTCGGTCAGCCCGGAACGACCACTCGTTCTCGGCCAGTGTGAGCCACTGATGGGGGATAACTCCGTAGGCCAGGAAGGCCAGGAAGAACACGTAAGTGGAGCCGATCATAGCTTCGCCCCACGTAACCGGCGTTCCGACCGGCCGGCGCTTGGCGTATGCGAGAATGCCGACCGTCATCAGGATTCCGACCAATGTCGATGTAACCAGGGCAGCCATAGGTTGCTTGCTCCTTACGGGGTCAGATTGAAGGGAGGATCGGAGCGGGCATTTTGCCCGAACTTGTTCGAACTTTTATCGCTCACGGCGAACGCTCCTAGGAGCCATCGGTGGTGAGCCGGAGATTCCGAGGACCTTGATCAAGATCGTAGTAACTACCTTGATCGGGGACCTTGTGAACCTGTGCACAAATGTAGTCGTTACACCCGAAAAGGACGCAACCGTAACCGAACATCCATGCAGCGACCGTTGTGCACGGGAATGGGCGAGCCACACCAGCCCTGATGGATGCCACCCAGGACCTTAACCTGACCGCTCCCGCTCACCAACACGCGATCCCGTCCGGGACGCGTGCTCGGGCAGGTCCCGGAGGGCCTACGCCAGAGCTTGTTTAAAGAACTCGTGACACACGACCGCTCCGGTCGACTGGCTCGCTAGCCTTTGCGCCGCATAGTGTTTCACCCGGCACCGATGTCTGTTAAGCATGGGGCCGAACTAACACGACGCATGAATGCAGCACGAACGCAAGCATGAACACCTGAATCACCATGGTTTCTTGTTCCCAGAGGGCATCAGCCGATGGGTTGCAGCGAAACCGGCAGTACCGAATCACCGCAGTACCGAATCACCGTCATACCAATCACTGACAAGTATTAGGTCGAACACGCTCCCGGAGGACCGTTGACCGAGATCCCGGAACATCTACTAAAGCGGAGCAAGGCAGCCAAGTCGGGCGGCAAGGCTCCTGAAGAGGCCAGCTCGGCTCCCGTGGCTGCGGAAACATCCGCCGCTCCCGTTGCCGCGGCTCCCGCCGCCAACCTTCCAAACCTCGATCCCGAGCCGGAGCCAGCAAAGCCGGTTCCGCACTTCGTGTCGGCCTCGATGAAACGCAAACGCGTTCCGCTCTGGGTGCTCCCAGTGATCGCGGCCATCCCGGTATGGGCCTACGCCTTTGCCGGCACCATGCAACAGGTCGAGACCGAAGACGAACTACTTATCGACGCTGCGCTGGTCTACGGATCATGCGCGGGCTGCCACGGCGGCACCGGCGGCGGTGGCGTCGGCTACCAGCTTTCTGGCGGCGAGGTCCTGGAGACCTTCCCCGAGGTGATCGATCAAATGGTGCACGTCGCCCGCGGCTCGGTGGAGATCGACGGCGAAGAGTACGGTGCCGAGCGAGCGGACGGGGTTCGAGTATCCGGTGCCCGAGGCAAGGGCGCAATGCCTGGTCAGTTGTCCAGTCTGTCGATGCTCGAACTGGAAATGGTCGTCTTCCACGAGCGGGCCATCCTCTCCGAGGAAGACACCAGCTCTGCGGGATACCAGGAGTGGATCGAGCACATGCACGAAGGCATCGAGTCTGGTGCTGACGATCCGATCGATCTTCAGCTGCTACTCGACTGTGCCAACCCGGAATACACCCCGGGTGCAACCGGTATTGGCGCTCCGGACGAGGATCATCCTTGCCCCGGCCCCCATCATGACGCCGAAGCGGCAGAAGAAGCCGCTGCAGGCTGATCTGCTAGCTATTCGCCTGGTCTGTTAGCTATTCGCTACCCTGAACGACAAGCCGTTCAAGCCGTCGTCTACTAGGAGCGTCAAGCGAGTCTCGTCGATCTCGACGGCTGAGGCCTTCCCCAATACTGCTAGGACCGCCGTGTCCTGCTGGCCTGCTGGCTCTTCACAGGCGTAGGTTTCCATGTCGAAGGCCAGTTCGAGCTGACCCCCATCGAGGGTGTAGGTGCCTGCGATCTCGCGGCAGCCGGTGGCGGCGGTGAAGGTTCCCTGTTCGTCGAGGATCAAATTGCCCTCGTCCAAACCCTGGATCGTCGATGATGCGGCATCACCACGGATGATCGTGTCGAGAATCCACACGGTGCCAATCACATCGGCGTCGGCGGTCGGTGTCTCCCTGATGTAGTGAAGGTTTACGCCGTCGCCGGAGAGGGTCAGAGTCTCGCCTGGTTCGATACCGGTCAGCTCGATACCGGTCGTCCGCCAGAAGGCCTGGATGAAGGTCTGCTCGCTCGACATGGCCTCGTTGTCGAGACAGGCCATTTCGGTGATGCTGACATCGCCGAGCGCCAAGCTGTTGCCGTCGACGGCGAAGGTGCCACCGAAGCCGTTGCAGCTGGCGTTGCCACCGATTCGGTCGCCGGTGATGTTCAGCGTGATCGGAAAACCATCGAGCGGTGCAAACGATGCTCCATCGATTTCTCCGTCGATCAGTATCCATTCGCCTTCGAACTCGGAGATAGCGGAGCCATCCGGTTCAGTATCTCCGGAACCAGCGTCCACGCTGGCGTCGCTGCCACAGCCAGCAGCCAGTAGACAGAGAGCCAACAGAGCGACTGCCAGCGCGATTGGCCGTGCCAGTACCCGTGCGATTTTGAGTCTTGTTTTGCGCATGCCCATTGGACGAACGTAGCCGTCCTGCTGGTTCCCGATCAGCCAAACAAGTCATCTCGATCGGCGGCGCCAAGGGCCAGTCGAGGCCGGCCAACCCTCTGACATCGATTCGTAATCTTCGCTCGTAGGCCGCCGGGACTAGCGGCCGCTGTTCAAGAGCCTGCGCAGGATCCATCGATGGCCAAACGGCATCAGGCTGCAACATCAAAAGTGCTGCGACTTTAGCAATCCCGTAGGCGCGCCGATGACCTCTCTACCTCGGACGGGAAGGGATGGGGCTTGGGAGATAAAGCAGTCATGGTTGTCGTACTCGTGCTGGCCACGGTTGCGGTTTGGGCGTCACCAGGAGCATCTGCGGATTCGGGCGGTTCATCACATGGACCGTCTGAGTCATCACTTGTTGAGTCTCTCGACGGTGTCACAAATGAGGTACCAGATCAGGTACCGGACGGTGGAGCGGCGGCGGGTCAAACCCCGGCACTCATCGAGCTCCCCGGGCCGCTCATCGTCGAACCTGCGCCGGTGCTGGCACCTGGCCCAGATGGACATATTCCGCACGGCGTCGACGATGAGATGCGGGAGCACATCGAGCAGCTGAAGGCTGTCTCGGCCCTCGTCGAAGCTTCAAACGTTGGTATGCCGCCGCAGAACAACTACGCCGCCTCCTACGGCGGCATTGGTGTCACCTACGACAGCGTCTACTCCGCTCCGAGCGAAGTCCGTTCGGTCATCGATGCCGCGGTGAACCAGTGGGATTCGGTACTGGCAACGAACCCCAGCGGCCCCATCGTTGTAGAGGTCTACTGGTCGAACCTCGGCAACTCGTCTTTGCTCGGCTACGCCGGACCTGACGGCATGTTCGCTGGCGGTGGTCTGCCGACCTCGTCGCTGTACCCAGCAGCTCTGGCAAACACCCTGCTTGGGCTTGATGCCAACGGCGCAGCCCGACCGGAGATCCAGGTTGTCCTCAACGCCGAGCTGCTGGCCAGCAATCGCTGGTACCTCGGCACCACCGGCACTCCCCCAAGCTCTCAGATCGACCTCTACAGCGTCGTGCTCCACGAGGTTGGCCATGGTCTCGGATTCCTCGGCTCGGCCACGATCCCCGACGGTCAGTCGCAGCCTTCGCTCTATTCGCCGCCATATGTCTACGACAGCGTCGTCACCCACGGCGGGGCTGCGATATCCGACTCGAGCAACCAGGCAGCGGCCCTACTTTCCGATGACGTCCATATCAACATCAGCGACAGCCTTTCCTACAAGGTCTTCGCCCCGACCTCGTGGAGCCAGGGCAGCAGCTTCTCCCACTTCGACGAGAGCACCTACCCCGCGGGAACGCCGGGGGCGCTGATGACCCCGATGCTCGGCGGCGGCGAAACCGCGCGGGTTCTCGATGCGCCGGTCATCGGGCTGATGGCCAAGACCGGTTGGCCGACCACGCTGCAGGCAACGACCCCGACGATCACCAGCGTCGCACCGTCGCTGACCATGGCGGTGGTCTCATGGGAGCACAACCTGGGTCAGTCCGGACTGGCTCCCGACTACTACGCGGTCGAGGCTTGGCGTGACGGTGTCACCCTGCAATCCGGTGTCACCGTTCCCGGCGACGAGACCAGCACCGCGATTCAGTCGCTCAGCCCCGGACAGTCGTATGTGATCAAAGTCGTAGCCCACGGTCAGAACGGCTACGGCGCCGAGGCCACAACGTCGGTCGAGTTGGAGATCTCTGGCGGACCCACCGATCCCTCCGAGTGGCCGACCTACATCAGGAACGTACCCCTGGATGGGCAGATCAACCGTCTCTACCAGGCCTACTTCCTCCGGCTGGCAGACGAGTCTGGCTTCAGTTACTGGCTTGATCAGCGAGCCAGCTGGACCTCGCTTGACGACATCTCCAGCGCATTCGCTTCCAGCACCGAGTTCCAGACCCGCTATGGGCAACTGACCGACGATGCCTTCGTCGACTTGGTCTACGCCAACGTGCTCAATCGGGTAGCCGAAGACGAGGGTCGCAACTATTGGATCTGGGCTCTCAGCGCAGGCGTCAGCCGCGGCGAGGTCATGATCGGATTCGCCGAATCGGACGAATACGTAGCCCGAACCGGAACCGCGGCAGCGACCGGGGTTAACGAGGCTCGAGTCCGCAGGCTCTACGAAGCGTTCTTCCTCAGAGCACCGGAGGCCGACGGTCTTGAGTACTGGACCGGTCAAGCCGACAGCGGGGTGAAGCTCGAAGTCATCGCTTCAGCGTTCGCCCAATCCGCTGAGTTCCAGGACCAGTACGGCGCCCTGGGCGATCAGCAGTTTGTCGAATTGGTTTACGCCAACGTGCTTGGCCGCAGCCCGGAGGCCGACGGTCTCACCTACTGGACCAGCATGCTGCAGGGCGGGCTCGACCGAGGAACCGCAATGGTCGGCTTCAGCGAGTCAGCCGAGTTTGTGAAGTCGACGGGAACGATCCCGTAGGCCTTCCTCTTGGCAGCCTTCCGGTTCGACGCCCGCAGGTGCTGCTCATCCATACTGACCCGGTGACAGGAACCAGTAACTGCACGGGGACCAGAAACAGGACGGGACCGAGGTAGATGATGACCGTTCTGGTAGTAGGAACCGCGGCGACGTGGGCCATGGTCGGGCTGATCTGGATGGTTCAGATTGTGCACTACCCGATGCTGGGTCAGCTTTCGGAGCTCGCTCCATCGACAGCTGCGCTCGATCACCAGCGACGCATCAGCCTTGTGGTTGGCCCGCTGATGGCTGTCGAGGGTGTCACCGCCCTCGCTCTGCTGGTTAGCAGGCCTGCGACGATGGGAGCGCTGCAGGCGTGGCTGGCAGCAAGCCTGCTCGGGGTGGCGCTGCTATCGACCATCGCGCTTCAGGTGCCGCTACACGGCCGTTTGGCACAGGGGCATGACGCCGAGGTCATGCGTCGCCTGCTGGCCACCAACTGGATTCGCACGGTCGCCTGGACGGCCCGTGGCGTGGTCCTGGCCGTTGTGCTGGCCACCGGCGGCGCAGCGTAAGCAGCGGTCGTTCTAACAGCGATTGCCAGTTCTCAAGACAGCGGTGCCCTCGGTATGGGAGTCTGGAGGAATCGGCGCGCCAGAAGCAGGACCCCAATAACAAATCCGAATAGGAGCACCACATGCGAGTAGCCGAGATTCTCGAACGTAAGGGCAGCGAGACTGCCACGTTGAATCAAACCGACAGCGTCGGCCGGGCGGTGGAGATGCTCCGAGAGCGAGGGTTCGGAGCCCTAGTGGTCAGCGACAACGGTGCCACCATCGACGGCATCATTTCCGAGCGCGATGTGGTGCGGGCCCTCGGCTTACGCTCCGACCTGTTGGACATGCGGGTGTCGGAGATCATGACAAAAGACGTCTTTACCTGCGCTCCGAGCGATCGGGTTGAGAGTCTGATGTCGATGATGACCGAGAAACGTATCCGTCATCTGCCGGTCACTGTCGACGGCAACCTGGCCGGCCTGATCAGCATCGGTGACGTCGTGAAATACCGGGTCTCCGAGCTTGAAGGCGAAACCCAAGCGATGCAGGAATACATTCATCACGGCCGCTAGCAACCCGCCGCTAGGCCGCAGCTGCAGTTATCCAGCCGAGGCGCCGAGGGCGCTCAGGGGCCGACCGGCCAGAGTCGGGCCGGTGGTATGGAGGTGGCAGCTGACCTCGCCGCCACCTTCGATCTGGAACGGATCGGGGAACTCGTCGTGGCACACGTCCATGACGTGGGGGCAACGATTGGCGAACGGGCAGCCAACCTCGGGAGCGTTGCCGGTCGAACCCAGCTCGCCGCCGACGGTCAGTTCCCGCCGTCGCAGGCTCTTGCCCGGCTGGATGGCCGGGTCGGGGTCGGGAATCGATGCCAGTAGCAACTCGGTGTATGGGTGGCGAGGCTCCTCGCAGACCCGGTCGCTGTCGCCCTTTTCGACGATCCGACTGTGATACATCACCGCGATGCGGTCGGAGATGTGGCGGACCACGGCCAGATCGTGAGCGATGAACAGGTAGGCGGCGCCGGTTTCGCGCTGCAGCCGGTCGAGCAGGTTGATGACCTGGCTCTGGGTCGAGGTGTCGAGGGCCGAAACCGGCTCATCGAGCACGAGCAGCCGCGGTTCGGTTGCCAGCGCCCTAGCTACGGCGATGCGCTGCCGTTGGCCACCGGAGAACTCGTAGGGGTAACGCTGCAGGTGATGGCGTTCAAGGCCCACCTGTTCAAGCAGATCGCCCGATCGCTGGTCGCGTTCTTCAGACTCCATGCCAAAATGAATCTTGAGCGGCTCGCCGATGATGTCGCCGACCACCATCGATGGATTCAGCGACCCCACCGGATCCTGGAACACCACCTGCACGGCACGGCGATATTCGTGAGGAATGTTACGACCAAAACTCGTCACGTCGAATTCGCCGAGACGGATCGAGCCACCTGCCGGTTTGATGAACTGCAGGACCGCTCGTCCGATGGTGGTTTTACCTGAGCCAGACTCACCGACCAGCCCGAGGGTCTCACCAGGAGCGATCTGGATACTGGCGTTCTGGACCGCCCGAACGTCGGGCTGTCGCTGCCATGGCCACTGGCCCTTGCCACCGGGAAAGGTGATGGTCAGGTCGTCGATTTTCAGCAGCGGTTCGGTCATGAGTCTTGCGCCTCGCTGTTGAAAGCGGTCAGAGGATCAGCGACGCCGATCAGGTCGAGTTCGTCGGCTCGGATACAGCGGGTGAGCGACAGCGCCACCGAGCGCAGCTCGATGTCACCGGTACGGCACTCTTCGGTGGCATAGGGACAGCGGGGAGCAAAGTGGCATCCGTCTGGCCACTCCCAAGGCGGCGGTACAACACCGTCGATCGTCGGCAGATCACCGCTGCGCTGTTCGTTGCGAGGGATCGCCTTGATGAGACCTTCGGTGTATGGGTGCTGCGGGTCGTGGAAGACCTCGACCAACTTGCCGGCCTCGACGATCTCGCCGGCATACATAACCGCCACGTCGCTTGCCAGGTCGGCCACGACGCCAAGGTCGTGGGTGATCAGCAGCACGCTGACGCCGAGGTCGCGGCTGAGGTCGCCGATCAGGTCGAGCACCTGACCCTGCACCGTCACGTCGAGGGCGGTGGTTGGCTCGTCGGCGATCAGCAGCTTGGGGTTACAGGAAAGCGCCATGGCGATTACCACCCGCTGGGCCATACCGCCGGAGAACTGGTGGGGGAAGCTGTCGATGCGGACTTCGGGGCTCGGGATTCCGACCAGGGTCATCAACTCGATGGCTCGGGCCCGAGCTTCCTTTTTGCCCATGCCGAGGTGATAGATCAGCGGCTCAGCGATCTGGCGGCCGACCGTGTAAGCCGGGTTCAGCGCCGCCGATGGCTCCTGAGAGATGAGGCCGATCTCTTTACCTCGGACGCTTCGCAGCTCATCGAAGTCGAGGCCGACCAGTTCACGTCCGTCGAGCGAGATCGACGAGGCCGAAGCTCGGCCGGGGTCGGGTACAAGACCGAGCAGCGACAGCGCCGAAATCGACTTGCCCGATCCCGATTCGCCGACCAGAGCCATAACCTGGCCGCGGCCGATGTCGAAGTCGACATTGCGGACAACGCTGACATCTTCGGTCGTGCCGGGACGGGGGAAGCGGATCGATAGATCGCGGACCGACAGCAAGGCATCGGTATTCGGGTCGGCCCGGGTCCCGGAAACCGCTGCCATTTCGACATCGCCGACACCGACTCGACCACCCCGAGCTTCACGACCAAAGGCGTCTCGCAGACCATCGCCGAGCACGTTGAAGGCCACAACGGTGACGAAGATGGCGATGCCCGGCGGGAAGGCGGGCCAGATCGACTGGTCGATTGACTCCTGGGCGCTTCGCAGCATACGACCCCAGCTGGCCTGGTTGCTGCTGGCGCCGAGGCCGAGGAAACTCAACGCCGCTTCGGCCAGCACCGAGGTGGCGAACAGCAGCGTGGTTTGCACGATCAGGACCGGAGCGATGTTGGGCAGGATGTGGCGGAACATGATCCGCAGGTTCGATGAGCCGGCGGCTCGAGCTCCATCGACGTAGAGCTCTTCGCGAGCGGCGAATACCTCGGCTCGGGTCAGCCGGGTGATGATCATCGAGTAGACCAGGCCGATGGCGAACATGGCGGTGATGAGGCCGGGGCCGGTCACCGCGATGATGGAGATGGCTAGCACCACGGCGGGGATCGCCACGATCGACTCGACCACTCGCATGATGATGCGGTCGACCCAACCCCGGAAGAAGCCGATGGCCAGACCGAGTGGTACGCCGATGATCAGAGCGGTAAGCACCGCAACCGCTCCGGCGGTGAATGCGAAGCGGGTTCCGTAGATGATTCGGGTGTAGATATCGCGACCGACCGAGTCGGTACCCCACCAGTACTCCGAGCCGGGGCCCTTCAGAAAGTCGGCGAAGCTGGTGGCCTGGTTCGGATCGTGATTGGTGATCAGCGGGGCGATGGCCAGCAGGAAGAGTTCGAGCAGCAGGAAACAACCGGCGGCGAGGGCCACCTTGTTTCGTCGGAACCGGCCCCAGAATCGGCTGCCGCCCGGGGACCCTCCTTCTGATCCTGAGTCATGGTCCGGGCCAACTGCGATCGTTCCGTCCGCCCCTATAACGTCGTCTGCCGCCGTGAAGTCCGACATGGTCTAGGCCCGCCTCACCTTGGGGTTGAGCCAGGCGTAACTCATGTCCAACAAGATGTTGGCGATCACCACCACCAGGGTGGTGATCATCACGAAGCCCAGTGTGATCGGTGCGTTGTTCCGCTGCACCGACTCGACGCCGATGGTTCCGAGCCCGGGGATGTTGAAGATGAACTCAACAAAGATCGAACCGCCGATGAGGGCCGACAGCTGAAAGCCCATCAGGGTGACGATGGGGATAGCGGCGTTGCGCAGCGCGTGGCGAAAGATAACCCGGCGGACCGGGAGACCTTTGGCCAGCGCGGTGCGAATGTAGTCCTGCTGCAGCACGCCGATCATCGCTGAGCGGGTTTGGCGGGCAATAGCGGCCGACGAGGCGGTGCCAAGGGCCACGCAAGGCAGGATGATCGTGTGTATCCAGCCGCCGATTGAAGCGGTTCTGGTGATACTCCAGAGCGCGGGAAACCAACGTAAGTTCACGGCGAACACAGCGGCCAGGATTATGGCGACCCAGAAATTGGGCACAGCTATGCCAAGCGAAGAGATGACGGTGACCAATCGGTCCTGCCAGCGCCCCGCTTTTAAGGCCGCAGCTATTCCAAGAGAAACCCCGAGCGCCACCGCTATCAGCATCGAACCGGCGACGATCGAGAAGGTGACCTTCGCCCGCCTTATGAGCAAGGTGGTGACCTCTTCGCCGTTAAACCAGGACGTGCCCAAGTCGCCCCTCACCGCGTCACCCAACCAGGAGGTGTACTGGGTGATCACCGGCCGATTCAAACCAAGATCTTCGCGAGCCGCTTCGACTGCAGCATCGGAGGTGTCGTCACCCAGCAGCGCTGCGGTGGGATCCACCGGGTTCAGTTGCTGAAGAAAGAACACAATGGTTCCGACGAGGAACATCAGCGGTATCGCCGCCAAGAGCCTGGTCACCAGTAGCCGAATCAAGCCAACTCCTCAGTTGGTAAGGGGTGTCAAAAGCGCACTCGGGGGTGCGGGTACCGTGGCGCCCGCACCCCCGATTTAGTGAATAGCTAGTTAGCCGTCAACCCGCACGCCGTATGGCATGACGGCCTGCATGTTGAGGCCCATCACCACGCCGGTGACGTTCGGAGCGTAGGCACCGTTCTGCGAGCCGTGAGCCAGCGGAATGATCACGTTGCGGTTGATCAACCCACTGCTCAATTCCTTGTACAGCTCCTGTTGGGTGGCCAAATCGGTGGCCGCCGCAGCCTCTGCTGCCAGATCATCGAGATCCTTCAGGTCGGTGAGGCGGAACGGATTCCACACACCCTGCTCGGCGGTGTACTTGGGGTAGGTCGCTGCGGGGTGGTACAGCAGCTCACGGCCCCAGTAGAGACCCCACTCACCAGAACGAACACGAGGGCCAAGTTCGCCGTTGTTGATCTGGGTCTGGTCGATGCTGATACCGACAGCGCCGAGCATCTGGGTCACCAGCTCAACGTGGGGCTGGATAGCTGGCATGATCGGCGTCTTCAGGGTGATCCCATCGGGGAACCCGGCTTCGGCAAGCAGTTCCTTGGACTTGTCCGGGTCGTAGGTGAAGGTGTCGTCGAGTTCGGGTACATGCCACTCGCTGAATGCCGACGGGTAGATACCGCCCTTATCATCGCCCTTGCCTGCGTGTATGGCCTGGTTGTAGGCGTCGCGGTCAATGGCGTAAGCCACGGCTTGGCGGATCAGGTCGGTCTTCAGCAGGTCACCGTCGACGGTGCCCTCTTCACGGGCGACGATGCCCATGTAGGGGAAGTAGTTGGGTACCGAGATGACCTCGTTGCCACCTTCAATGGCTGCATCGATCTGAGCATCACGGATCGAACCCATGATGTCGACTTCGCCGGTGAGCAGTGCGTTGAGTCGGGCCACGTTGTCGGGTACTGCGGTGGCTTCAACTCGCTCGACGCCCTGATCGGCTGGGTTCCAGTAATCGGCGAACAGGGTGTAGACCTCGGTCACACCGGCCTCGGACTCGCCGTCCTGCCATATCCAAGGGCCGGAGCCCTGGGGGTTACGGGTCAGGTCGGTTTCGGCGGCCATCGCTGCCGGGCTCACCATCATGCCCATAACCATCGACATCTCGA
Source organism: Acidimicrobiales bacterium (assembly GCA_050633745.1). Taxonomy (GTDB): domain Bacteria; phylum Actinomycetota; class Acidimicrobiia; order Acidimicrobiales; family SZUA-35; genus JAHELU01. Next base: position 14,065 of record JBOEHD010000096.1, on the reverse strand, counting down.
TAGGGAACTGCGGCTGGGGCACCGAGAAGGTAGCGGTGACGGTGTTGCCGTCTGCGGTGGCTTCGATAAAGCCGGCCCACGTTGCGCCGTTGGGATTACCTTCGGTCGCCTTGGCCCGGTTCATGTTGTCGGCCACGACCTGAGCGGTCAAAGCCTCACCGTCATGGAACACCACGTCATCACGGATCTCGAACACCCAGGAGTCAGCCGTCGGGGCTTCCCATGAGGTGGCGAGCGACGGTTCGAGGCCGAACTCGTTGGTCTGGCGAGTCAGCGTGTCGTATACCGGATAGAGGTAGACCGACTGAGCGGTCTGAGCCTTCGTTGGATCAAAGGTTGTAACCGGAGAGAACTCGGCATAGCGCAGGGTGCCCGAGGCCGCAGCGACCTCTTCTTCCATTGCGTCTTCTGGCTCTTCTTCCGGTGCTTCTTCGGAGCCAGCCACCGTGGTGGCGATACCGGCCGAGACCGTGGTGGCCGTGCCTTCTTCGTCATCGCTGGCCTCAGTGGCATCGCTACCGCACGCGGCACCCAGTAAGGCCAGAACTGCAAGTACGCCAAGAAGGCGCAGCAGAGCTGATTTGGACATTTTTTTTCTCCCCTTGTTTTGATGCTCATGCCGCAGCACCCGGGTACCCCCGGAATCCCGCAGTCGTCAAAAATTAGGGCGAAAAGGGCCTCTTGGCAAAACTGTCGGGCGAACCGTAATAAACGCGGGGTCGATCGGGCGGGCGCGCATCGTGAGCGAACAAGTGCTCGTCTTGACCATCGACCGGAGAACGGCGCACGATGCTGGGCAACCGATGCGACTCGGCAGAACATCCAAGGGGAACCATGACTGTTAGCGGTGCCAACAAGAATCAACCGGTGGTAGGAACGACGGCGGCCGATTCAACACCGGCGTGGGATCCGCCAAAGCAACCGCCAGAGGGCGCTCCGAACGTGGTGGTGATCGTGCTAGACGACACCGGCTTCGCTCAACTCGGCTGTTTTGGGTCCGACATCGACACCCCAAACATCGATGGCTTGGCCGCCGGCGGCCTGCGCTACACAAACTTTCACACCACCGCGCTCTGTTCGCCGACCAGGGCCTGCCTGCTGAGCGGGCGAAACCACCATTCGGTCGGCATGCGGTTCATCTCAAACGTCGACACCGGCTTCTCCAACTGCCGAGGCGTCATCTCCCCCGCAGCGGCCACCATGGCCGAGATATTGAATGAGCAGGGCTACGGCACGTTCGCCCTCGGCAAGTGGCACCTGGCCACATTGGAAGACTGCTCCCCCGCCGGACCGATGGATCACTGGCCGCTACAGCGGGGCTTCGACCGCTACTACGGATTTATGGGCGGAGCCACCGATCAGTATTCACCGGAGATCACCATCGATAACCATCCGGTGGAACCACGGTCGAGCGGCATCGCCGATCGTGACGAGGACTACCACGTCTCAGAAGATCTCGTCGATCAGGCCATCGCCATGATCACCGCCCACCAGGGGTCATCGCCTGGCAATCGCTTCTTCACCTACCTGGCTTTCGGAGCCACCCACTCGCCGCACCAGGCCCCCGACAGCTACATCGAAAAGTATCGGGGACGCTACGACGAAGGTTGGGATGTTGTTCGCCAGCGGTGGTTTGAAAAGCAGAAGGCCACCGGCGTTGTCCCACCGGAAACGACCCTGGCCCCTCGTAACCCCGGGGTCGAAGCGTGGGACGATCTCGACGAGAAGAACCAGCGGCTCTACGCCAGGATGCAGGAAACGTTTGCCGGTTTCCTCGACCACACCGACGACCAGATCGGACGGCTCGTCGAGTTCCTGAAGATGATCGACGTGCTCGATGACACCATGGTCATCCTGGTCTCCGACAACGGCGCCAGCCAGGAGGGCGGCAAACACGGAAGCCTCAACGAGCTTGCATTCTTCAACAACGTGCGTACCCCGGTGGAAGACATGCTCGAACGGGTCGACGAGATCGGCGGCCCGAACCTCTACAACAACTATCCGTGGGGTTGGGCGCAGGTCGGCAATACGCCGCTGCGGTTCTATAAGCAGAACACCTACGAAGGTGGCATCCGCGATCCGCTGATCATCCACTGGCCGAACGGCATCTCAGACGCCGGAGGACTGCGCGATCAATATCACCACGTGTCGGACATTCTGCCGACAGTGCTCGACTGTGTTGGAGTCGATGCCCCCGACCTCTACCGGGGCATCCCGCAGAAACCGATCGAGGGTATGAGCCTGCGCTACACGTTCGACGCACCGGCGGAGTCGACCCGCAAACGCACTCAGTACTACGAGATGTTGGGTGATCGGGCCATCTGGCATGACGGCTGGAAGGCCGTCACAAAACACAAGCGGGGCACCCCATTCGAGGACGATGACTGGGCGCTGTATCACACCGACGTTGACTTCTCCGAGTGCAACGACCTAGCGGCCGAGCAGCCGGACAAACTGCGGGAAATGGTCGATCGATGGTGGGTGGAAGCCGGCAAGTACAACGTGCTCCCGCTCGATGATCGTGGCGGTGCCGAACTGTTGATCATCCGCCGACCGGGCTCGGAACCACCGGGCGACAGCCAACGATTTCTGTCGACGAGTCCTCACTTGGAGCGGTCAAAGACACCAGACGTCAGGAACCGATCGTTTGAGATCCGGGCCAGGGTCAGCCGGTCCGCTGGCGACGACGGGGTCTTGGTTGCCAGCGGTGCCCGAACCGGTGGCTACACCTTCTATGCAAAGGATGACCGACTGTGCTTCACCTATAACCACCTGGGCACGATGTATGAGATCAAATCGACCGAGCCGCTGCCTGAGGGTGAACTGGATCTGATCGCCCGCTACGACAAGAGCGACGAGCATAAGGGCGACGTCACGTTGTCGGTCGCTGCAGCCGACGGTGCTGGGGTGGCAACCTCGCTTGGCACCGGCCCGATCCAAACCCTGCCATTCCGACAAACGATGTACGGCATGGACATCGGCCGCGATGCCGGACCGACAGTGTCTGGCGACTACGCCGGACCCTTCGCATTCGCAGGCGATCTACAGTGGGTGGAGTTCGAGCTGCAAAACGACCGCGACGACCTCGCAGCGGCCGCTGAAAAAGAGCTGGAAAACCAACTGGCCGACCAGTAACCCGGCGACCAGGAGGAGCAACCCATGGGCCAACGATTTACCGACGAGGTCCCCGAGGTGAACGCACGGTTCGATGCCGATGGGTTGTACAAGATCGTTGAGGCCTACGCCGGCTTCGGAGATCACCACACCGGCAGCGAAGCCGATCGGCAGACAACCGATTGGCTCGCTTCGGTATTGCAGAATCTAGGAACTGGGGGACCGCTAGCAGCGACCGAGGCTGGGTTTGCGGTCGAGGCTGGGTTTGAGATTGAAGTTGACCTTCCGAGCTATGAGTTTGAGCGCTACATCTGCCGGGCCACTCTGCTGGCCGATGGCCAGCCGGTCCCGATGGTGCCGGTCTTCTATAGCGGCCGAGGCAGCTACAGAACAGATCGGCTGGAGGTGGTTGAGCTCGACCGTTCAATCGTCGGCCCAGCCGAGAGTCTCGACGAACTCATCGAGCGGAGCGACCTGACTGGCGCCACGGACGATCAGGCTCACGACGGTCGAGCCCTGGTCGTAGCGCTCAACGGCCCTGAAGATCTACCGGTCCAGGCCAACCGAATTCCCTGGGAGGCCGGTCAATCGGCTGCGAACCAACCCGCACCGGTCGCAGCTGGCCGACCTGCGGTGATCATTCCCGGCAACTGGGCCGACCGGGTTCGAGCAGGGGCCCAACTCGACTTCGAGGCCGCAACCGAAACGACGACGAGTCGCAACGTCGTTGCCGAACTCGGATCGCCAGACAACCCGGGTGTGATCATCACAACGCCGCTGACCGGGTGGACCCGGTGTGCCGGTGAACGAGGAACCGGCCTGGCAACCGCCTTAGCCATGGCAGCCAACCTCGCCTCCGACTACCGCGTGCAATTCATAGCCTGCAGCGGCCACGAACTCGATCACATCGGCATGCAGCATCATCTGTCGAAAAACGATGTCAGTGGGCGTCCGGTCATTCACCTCGGTGCATCGGTCGGTGCGGTGGATCGAATGCCGGACGGGAGTACCCCGCTGGGCGCCGGGCGAGCCACCCTGACCACCGCCGCCGAACCGATTCGTTCGCAGATCGCGCAAGTCGCCAGCCGAGCCAACTGGCGGTTGATCGATCCGCCCGACTGGCCGGGGGAAGGAGCGGGCTGGCGAGCCGCTGGAGCTTCGGTGCTGTCGTTCCTCGGAGGCTTCGAACACTTCCATGTGGCCTCCGACCTGCCAGAGGTTGCGACCACTCCGGAGTCGCTGGAGCTAGCGACCGCGACCGCTATCGAGGCCGCCCGGCTGTTCCTCGATCGTATGGCGGCGACGGGGCCCGGCGACGCGACGCAATGAGAGTATCGATCGTCGGGAGCTCTGGTAGCGGCAAGACAACATTGGCGAAACGCATCGTGGAGCGCACGGGAATCCACCACATCGAACTCGACGCTCTCCATCATCTGGAGGGTTGGGTCCAACAGGAGCGTGCGCTGATGCGGGCCCAAGTAGCGAAGGAGCTTGAACACCCGGACTGGGTCTGCGACGGAAACTACGAGTCGATGGTAGGCGACCTCGTTCGAGCGGCCCCAGATACGATCCTGGTCTTCGACCTACCGCGGGTCAGGGTTGTGCGCCAGGTCGCTTGGCGAACAGTGAAGCGAGCGGTTCGACGTGAGGAGCTTTGGAACGGAAACCGGGAACCGCTGAGCAACTTCACAAGATGGGACCCCGAACACAACGTGATCCGGTGGTCCTGGGTGAACCACGAGAAGTACCAGAAACGATTTCAGCAGGCGATGGAGACCGGCGAGTGGGACCACGCCGAGGTGGTGCGCCTCACCTCCCACGCCGACGCCGACCGCTGGCTGGCCAGTCTCCAGGAGACCGCTCAATAGTTTGCCGGAAGGGCTCGCGTTTGTTTCGGAACGGTCGAACCCAAAACCACCAACCGGAACCATCGCGAGACCTGCGACCGATCTTCGTTGTCACAGGGCGTGAGTAGGTTGTCTGTATGTCCTTGATGAGCGATCGAGCTTGTCTGGATGGCCGAGTGGTGGCAACGGATCTAGATCGAGCATTACAACGATTGGCAGAAGCCGGTCAGCTTCGAGCCAACGCTGCTGCACTGTTGGCAGAGCTGGATGGCACGGGTCTGGCCGAATGGCTGGGCTACGTCTCGCTGGATCGTTTGGTGGCGCACCGTTCAGCGTGCGGAAACGGCGCAGCCCGCGACCTGATGCGAGTCGCCAGGCACCTCGCCCGATTCGAAGCCACAGCCGATGCGGTGCGGGCCGGGCGGGTCTCGTTCGCCGCCGCGGCCGTGCTGGCGCGAGCGGCCCGAGATCTTGCTGATGCTTACCGTGAGTATGAAAACCACTTACTCGACGCGGCCGCTTCGAACGAGGTCGATGAGTTGGAACGACTCTGTCGGCCGTGGTGAGCCCGGGCCGACAACGAAGCCAATGCCGCCGATACGGAGCGGGTATTCAACCAGCGGGGCATGTGGATGCAGTTCGCGTTCGACGGCGCGGGACACAGCCGATTCTCGCTCGACGCCGCGGGCGCCGAAGCAGTCTGGGCCGCCCTCGAAACACCACCCGACCCCGTCACGCAGCTCCCCGAGCCTCGCACCGGCGCCCAACGCCGAGCCGACAAACTCGTCGACATCTGCGTACTTTCAACCGAAAGCGGCTCCGACCTGGGCTCAGCCGGGACCAGAGCAACGGTCGATGTGGTCATCGACATCGAAACCCTCGCCGCCAACAACAACGGCAACGACCAACCCGGCCAAATCAACCTGGACCGCATCCGAGCTGAACTGGCCCACGGAGGACCAATCGCTGGACCAAGCCTCGACCGGCTACTCTGCGATGCCTCATTCCGGGCGCTCATCACCGACGGACCACGAACCGTCCTGGCCTACAACCGAGCCACACCAGCCATCCCACCAGCGCTACGCCAAGCGGTTCGAGTGCGCGACCGGCACTGCACCTTCACAGGCTGCGACAGGCCCTGGTGGTGGTGCGACCTACACCACATCACACCCAGAAACCGCGGCGGACCAACCACTGCCGAAAACTTAACGTTACGCTGCCGGTTCCACCACGGCTGCGTGCACGACCGAGGCTGGCAACTCACCAGAACACCCGACGGCACCATCAACGTCAGATCACCGTGAGCCGATCTCGGTGAACCAGCGTCATATCTGGCGACGCTGACAACGCAGAACGCACAAAACCCCGACCGCACACCACGGATCGGGGTATCAACGCGGATACGGCTGGCAGCTCTCGAGTCAGTCATCAACGCCCCTCTGGCTCGGCTGTTCGCTCGTCCACCTTTCACCAGGTGATGTTCACGTCATCGAGTACTCGCAGCAGCGCCCGTACCGTCGCTTCGACGTCGCCACGAATCACATCAACCCGCGGCACCTTCGGTCGGGTGCTCATGAAGCTCCGGAAGTTGTCGTACATGTCGCCTAGAGGGTCGACGGCATCGGACCGGTCTAGTAAGGCCTGGGCGTCTTGGTGGTAGCGATTCTCCGAGCTGACACTCCGAGACTGGAACGCCGCAAGCGCCTCGCCTCGGTCGAGGTACAACTCGACCTCGACGAACGTAGCGCCCGCCGTGGCCGCTAGGCGTTCAAGCTGTTCGACAAAATCGATTCGAGCAAGAAACTGCGGAACGACAACGTCGTACCCCGAACTCAGGTGGGCGTTCGTCATCGCACTCGCCAGATGGCGGGCGGCGAGGCCGGCCTCGGTTGGTTGGTCGAGCCAACCGCCGAGTTGATGCCGGACGATGTCTATGTCGAGATTGAGCGCCAGGGGGCTGCGGGCTACAAGCCGGGAGGCGAGCGTTGACTTTCCCGCGCCCGGGGGTCCGTTCAGCAGCAGCAGTGTGGGCACGGGCCACATAGTAGATCTCGGGCATCAGCCGCTGCGGAGCACATGTGATTGAATGACCCGATGGACGTATCGGATTTGCTGTTGGAGCTCTATGGACGGATAGAGCCGCTGGCTCAACAGGCGGTCGAAGGGCTCACACCGGAGCAGTTGCGCCAGTCGCCAGCGCCGGGCTGTAACAGCATCGGCTGGTTGGTCTGGCATCTGGCCCGGGTACAGGATCACCAGCTGTGCGAACTATCCGATGCCAAACAGGTCTGGGTCGGTGGCGACTGGGCCAGCCGGTTCGGGCTTGAACCCGATCCATCGAACCTCGGATACGGTCACAGCCCCGAGCAGGTGGCCGCGGTGCAGCCCGACGGGCCTCAGTCGCTGCTCGACTACCTTGCGGCGGTCGAGGCCAAGACCCAAGAGGTGCTTGAGGGCATCTCGCCAGCCGACCTGGACCGGATCGTCGACGAACGCTGGGATCCACCGGTGACACTGGGGGTGCGGCTGGTCAGTATCGCATACGACTGCCTACAGCATGTCGGCCAGGCCTGCTATCTCCGCGGTTTCTTCGGTTGGTAGCGACTACTTGTCGGAACCGAGAGCGAAGCCGGACATGAACGGCTTTTGTAGTGCGATAAATACCACCGTCGGCGGTATCGACACCAGGAGCGCGGCAAGCATCAGTGGCCCAAACGTCAACCCGGCGTCTATGCCCTGTAGGCCCTGCAGCCCGACCTGCACCACCTGGGAATCCTGATCGGAAATGATCAGCACCGGCCACAGGTACATGTTCCAAACGAACACGAACTGGATGACCGCCAGGGCGCCGATGACGTTCCACGACAGCGGAATGAGAATGCGGAACAGGAACTGGATCGGCGACGCGCCGTCGATCTGAGCCGCCTCGGCCAGGTCGCGTGGCAGGTTGGCGAAGTGCTGACGGAAGAGGAAGGCACCGGTTGCCGATGCGGCGAACGGAACGACCAGGCCGGCCATTGAGTCTTTCCAACCGAGGTCGGACACGAAGCGGAACAGCGACAGGATCATCACTTCGGTCGGCATCATCAACGTGATCAGAACGAAGAAAAACACCAGCCACTTGAAGCGGAAGTTGAAGTAGACAAAGGCCAGCCCAGCAAGCAGCGACAGCACCGTCTTGGCCACCGTGATCAACACCGCCTGGACCGCGGAGTTCCACATGTAGCGGCCGATGTTGCGTTCGTTCCACACCTGATCGAAATGGTCGGAAAGACCGGACCCCGGGGTCAGCTGAAAACGAAAGACCTCAGCGTTTGTCTGGGTGGAGATGAGTGCGGCGTAGGCCAGCGGGAAGACGATGACCACAACGGCCAGCCAGAGCATGGCATGGCGGGGCCAATCACGTCCTCGCAATAGGCCTCGCTTGCCAACGTCAAGCGAAATGTTGTCTCGCTCATGCGCTGCCATAGTTGATCCGCCCTTCCGACTGCTTGAACTGCCAGGCCGTTAGTGCAATTACTGCCAGGAATAGCACGACCGACTGGGCGGCCCCTCGGCCGAGATCGCCGTTGTCTACACCGATGCGAATGATCTCGTAGATCGCCACAGAGGTTGCACCGGCCGGAGCGCCCTTGGTGAGGAAGTCGATGGTGCCGTAGACGTCGAAGAACGAGTAGGTGAGGTTGGTGATGAGCAGGAAGAAAGCGATCGGCCCAAGGGCCGGGAGCACGATCTTGCGGAACCGTTGGAAGGCGTTGGCCCCGTCGATGGCTGCGGCCTCGATCTGCTCGCGGGGAACGGTCTGCAGCCCGGCGATGAAAAACAGCAGGTTGTAGCCGAGCAGCTTCCACACCGAGGCCAAGATGATGGTGAACCTGGCCAGGCTGGCGTTCTGGGCGTAGTTCGGGAAGTCGAATCCCCACCGGTCGCCGAGAGCGGCGAAGATACCGCCGGTTGCGTTGAACATCATGAAGAACAAGATGCCTGCCACCGGAGGCGAGATGGCGTATGGCCAGATGAGCAGGGTGCGGTAGACCGAAACCGCTCGTATGCGCTTGAAGCTCAGGTAGGCCAGGCCTAGCCCACCAACCATGCTCAGCGTCACTGTGCCGACCGAGATGATGAGCGTGTTGAGATACACCCTGCGGTAACCACCGTTCACATCTTCGAAGATGAAGTAGAGAGCGAACAGCAGGATCAGAATCCCGAACGGACCGAGGATCCGAGTTATCTCGAAAGCGAACGAGCCGGGGGTCGAGCCGCGGTGCCAGAAACCGATTCCCCAGATGAGGCCGATAGCAGCCAGCGGGACCAAGGCCACCAACGTTGGGCTTGGCACGAGTAGTTCGGAGAAGTTAGCTAGGCATCGCTCGCCAACCCGAGGTGCGCCGAGCCGGGTCAGCTTCGTCGAGAGGGTAAAGGTCCGGTATGCCGGGAGATAGAGGAAGAAGACCAGAATGATCAGCGTTGGCGCCAACAGCAGCCATGGCCAGTACCAGCCGAGCTGGAACGTTCCGGTTCGGATGTCGCCCGCCTGAGCTTCGGGTTCCTGTCTGTTCAGAATCGCCTTTGTTCCGCTGCCGAATATCCAGGCGAAGGCCCCGGCCACCGCAACACCGAGCACACCCTCCGTTGATTCAGCATCGGCGGCAAAGGTGCAAAAATCGAGGGCGGCCAGAATGACCGAAGCTCCGGCAACGCCGAGCCCGGCCCCGAGGGCGACCTCTCGTGTTGACTTATAGCCAAACGAGAGGACGCCGACGAGTGCCGCTATGACAAGGGTGATTGCTATTGCCACGATGAGCTGTCCGGAGCGTTCCGGGATCTATCCGGCCGACTGTTCGGTCACTCGCCGAACAGTTCGTTGTATTCGTCGAGGAGCTGCTGGGCTTCGGTTTGCGCCGAGTCCATACGCTCCGCCGGATCGACGTCGTTGACCAGCACATCTTCGATGGCTGCGGTCATCACGTCACGAATGGATACGAAGTTGCCGAGCAACGCACCGGTGGATGCCGGGGTGTTCGCTGCCTGGTTCAGCTGATCCGAAGCGACGGCCGAGTTGGGGCTTTCGCCGTACCAGCCTTCTGCTTCGAGCAGGCTGCCAGCAGCGTTGGTGATCGGGATGTAGCCGGTCAGCTGGTGCCATGCCGCCGCGTTCTCCGGGTTGGAGAAGTAGTTCATGAAGGCCAGGGCACCGTCCTGCTGGGTGCTGTCCAAACCGTTGGTCATCCACAGCGTTGCGCCGCCAATGAGGTTTCCGGCGTACTCACGGTCCTGGTTGTAAGGCATGAAGCTGGAGCGAACCTCGAAGCCGTTCTCGGTGCCAGCGTCGGTCAGAGCCGTTGTATCCGATGACGAGTAGACGAGCATGGCAACGTTCTGAGCCTGGAAGGCGGCAGAGGTCCCGTCCCAGTCGCGCTGCAGACCGGTGTATACGTAATGACCGTCGTTTTCGAGGTCGCTCCACCACTGCACGTAGTCGACTGCGGCGTCGGAGTTGAGCGCAACTTCGGTGGCCCGACCGGAGCGGCCGTTGTCGTTGTTCGCCAGGTTTTCGCCCGCCTGTCCAAGTGACTGCTCGAAGAACCAACCGTGGTTCGGCCAGGTAATGCAGCCTTCGGAAGGAGCGTCTGGCAGCGCCATGATGGCGGTACATGCGGCCTCAACCTCGGCCCATGTGGCTGGCGGCTCGGAGATGCCTGCAGCGCTCAGAATGTCCATGTTGGAGAACATCGTGGTTGACGATGTGTTCCACGGCATGGAGTAGAGCTCGCCTTCGATGGTGTAGTAGTTGCTGGCAGCGGAGACCACGTCATCGAGGACCACCGGCTCGCCGAGCACTTCATCACGGCCATCGAGGACTTCGGTGACCGAAGCGAAGATGGGGTCGCCGTTTGAATCGACAGCGTCGAGTGCTTCCTGGGTGGCAGCCTCGAAGAAGTGGATGATCTCAGGCGGATTGCCTTCGTCGATCGCCAGCTGAGCCTGCTCGAACACGGTGTTGTAGGAGTCGAACGAGGTGACTTCTACGTTGTATTCCGGGTGCTTGGTATTGAAATCGGCGGCCCGATCCTGTGTGAACCCGAGGCGGGCATCGTCGCTGAAAGCGATCCACATTTCAATCGTTGCCGGGTTCTCTGCAGTCGCTTCACTGGCATCGTCGCTACTTGAGCAGGCGGCGGCCAGAATCGCGAGCGCAGCTAAAACTCCAAAAAGCTTCTTCACTGGTTCTCTCCCCTGATTTGGTGGTATCGCTGACACTATCAAAGCATGCTTGTTGTTTGATGGCCCAATGGTCTGAGGTCACCCAAAAGCCCGACGATGACCGAGCTGGGAGAGCTGCCGGGAAGCCGCTGGAACAATCGCCGAGTGGCCCAAATTTGCGGTGGCCCTACCGTGCGCGGCGAAGATGGTGCAAGCGAACCGGCGCTGAACCCAGGAGCCAACGATGTCCAGCACAAGAACTGTCCCCGCGGTGCGACCGAATCGATGACGGATTCGCCCGAACTCCTCGCTGGTATCAAAGTCGTCGAGTTCGCTCAGAACGCAGCGATCCCTCAATGTGGCCGGATCCTGGCCGCCATGGGCGCCGATGTTGTGAAGGTCGAACCACCAACCGGTGATGCCATGCGCAAGGCCAACGAGTTCGGCCAGCAAGAATCCAAGGCCTACGTTGGCATCAACCCCGGCAAACGTAGCTTCGCTCTCGACCTCGGCGCGGCCGGAGCCCGACCGGTCATCGACAAGTTCTTCGCCTGGGCCGACGTTGCGCTTGTGGCCTTCAAACAGAGCGACCTAGCTCGCTATGGCATCGACTGGGATCATGCCAAGACGGTCAACCCACAGCTGGTCCACCTAACGCACACCCCCTTCGGCCCCGAGGGACCCGACGCCGACCAGGGTGGCTACGACGTCCTCGTTCAAGCCCTCAGCGGCATGGGGTTCACGATGAACCGCTCGAGCGACGGTGTTCCGCTGCCGACCCGCCCGGCGGTCAACGACTTCGGCACCGGCATCGCCGCCGCCCTCGGTGTTGTGGCAGCCCTACGCCACCGCGACCTGACCGGTGAGGGCCAACGAGTCGATGCTTCCTTATTGGCAACCGCGCTGAGCCTGTCGACTCCGATGGTCACACGATTCGATGCCCCCGGCGCATACGGCCAACCGACTGAAATTGAGCGTGCGCTGCTCGACCGGCGAGACGCTGGCGAGGACTTCGAGGAGCTGCGACATAGGTACGAGACAGAGGTCCTGCAGGGTCAGCGCAACTTTATGCTCTATTTCCGCCACTACGCGACCGAAGACGGTTTGATAACCGTGGCCGGGCTCAGCCTGGGGCTCATCGACAAGTTCCACGCCGCAACCGGCATCACCCGACCTGCTGCCGATGCCTCTATCTCCTCTAACGAATTCCAAACGGTGGTGACCGAAGCGGAGGAGCTCTTCGCAACTCGAACCACCGACGAGTGGATGGAGATCTTGCGCGGGGCCGGTTACCCATGCGGCCGCTACAACCTGCCGTTTGAGTCCCTCAACGATCCGCAGGTTCGGGCCAACTGGTTCGTTGCAGATATCGATCACCCGGTAGCTGGCCGCTACACAACACCCGATCTTCCGGTTCAGTTCAGCGCAACCCCGGCGGGGATCAAGGGCCCCTCTCCCCTGTTCGCCGCCCATACCACTGACGTGTTAGCCGAACTCGGCTTCGACCGTGAGCAGACCACCACGATGTTGGCCGACGGCGTCGTCGTCCAAGGCCAAGGCCAAGGCCAAGGCCAAGGCAATCCACAGAACCACGGCCATCGACAGAACCCCGACACTCGAGCCAATAAGGCATAGATGACATCACAACACACAGCCGAGCCGAACGTTGGGGCGCTGGATGGCGTCCGCATCATCGATCTGACCACGGTACTGATGGGCCCGCTGGCCAGCCGCTACCTTGGCGACCACGGCGCCGACGTCATCCGGATCGACGGGCCAGAAGTGGAAACGATGGTCGGCGACACGTCAGGCCTCTCCGGAATCGGTCTCGACACTCACCGCAACAAACGAAGCGTGCAGCTCAACCTGAAGTCCGAGGCCGGGATGGCCGCGTTGTGGGACCTGTTAGCCAGTGCAGACGTACTGGTCACCAACCTGCGAGCCGCCGCTCTCGATCGACTTGGCCTGTCGTCAGACGCGGTTAGAGCGAAGTTCCCCGGCCTGGTGTACTGCATCGCTAACGGTTTCGGCGCCGAGGGGCCATACGCCGATCGGGCGGCCTACGACGATGCCATCCAGGCTGCGTCCGGCTTGGCCGCACTACGGCAGCGGGTCGACGGCGAACCGGCCTATGTGCCGTCGGTCATCGTCGACAAGATCTGTTCGCTGCATATCGTGCAAGCGGTGATGGCCGCCATCATGCACCAACGGGCCACCGGCAACGGGCAAACGATCCGGGTATCGATGTTCGAAACCATGGTGGCGTTCAACCTGGTTGAACACTTCCGAGGAGCCGCTCTCGACCCGCCGAAGGGCGACATCGGCTATCCCCGGCTGCTGACAAAACACCGCCGCCCCTACCGTTGCGCCGACGGCTGGGTCGCCCTGCTGCCGTACACCTCGGCAAACTGGCGCAACTTTTTTGAGCTGATCGGCCGTCCGGAACTGAACGAAGACGAACGGTTCGCCACCCACGGCGGACGCATCGACAACATCGATGAGCTCTACGCCATGGTTTCCGATGCGGCCCCCAGCCGCACCGTTGATGAGTGGATGGATGTCTGCCAACAACATTCGATACCGGCCAGCCCGGTCTTCGACCTCGCCGACCTGGTCGACGACCCTCACCTGCGGGAGGTCGGGCTGTTCCAACCGGTCGAACACCCGGCCCTTGGCCCCTATCGCACGGTGCGAAACCCGGTCAGCTACGACACCCTTTCGACCGAACTGCGACACCACGCTCCGCTGCCAGGGCAGCACACCGAGGCCATTCTTCGAGAGCTGGGGTGGGACGACGAACGCCTCGCCGAGCTTGGGCCTGATTCCTAGCGGCAACCAACCCAAGCGCTGAGCGCATCGTCTGGCGATGAAGGCAGGCCAGATGTACGGTCGCTCCATGA